>CADBQF010000441.1 GCA_902796705.1 Ruminococcus flavefaciens | reverse complement strand
CTCCGCCGTCTGTAAAGACTAACAACGGACAAAGCGGTTCCGTTGTGTACCGAACGGAGTGAGGATTTCACAACGCACACTCCGTGGAAGCTGGCTCAGCTTCTCAGATAATTAGTCCTGCTATGAATGCTGCTGCTGATGCTGAAAGTGCTACCACTATCAGCGGCATATCTATGAATGCAAGCACGACGGCCGCTGCTGTGCCTATCACGGCTGTTGCCATGTTTCCGGTGCTGTAGAATATCGCCGGGAGCGTCATCGCACTAAGCACCGCATACGGGATATAATACAGGAAACTCCGGAAAAACCTTGACTTTATCTTCTTCCGGAAAAATGTGAACGGTATCATTCTGATGAGGTACGTCACGCCTGCCATTACAGCTATATATATAACTATGCTCATGCTTCCGCCTCCTCGTCATCGTCCTTTACCGGGAATAATAATGCCGCCGCTGCCGATGCTATGACGGCACTTATTATGATAGCAAATCCGCCTGACACGGCTGTGAATACGTACCTGAAAAGCACGCTTATCAGAGCCGCTGCCGTGACTGCCGCAAGGACGCTCCGCTCCTTTCGTGCAGGGGGAATTATTATGGCGAGGAACATCGCATACAGAACTATCCCCATTGCCGCCGATATGCTCGCCGGAAGAAGCTGTCCTGCCGCCGCTCCGAGTGCCGTTCCCGTTACCCACCCGGCGGAAGCTATCATTATCATTCCGTACATATACGCCGGAGTCAGTTTTTCTTTCTGAGCCGCACATACGCCGAATATCTCGTCCGTTATGCCGAACGAAGCCGCAAGTCTGTGCGGAAATGTGAAACTTTTGTCAAGCTTCTGCGACAAGGACAACGCCATGAGCGAATAGCGGATATTTATGGTGAGCTGAACGAGTATCATCTCTATCAAAGCTCCTCCTGCCGCTATTATGTCGATACCGGCTGCCTGTCCTGCTGATGTGAGGTTCGTCAGCGATATCATCGCCGCCGCAAAAGGCGATATCCCTCGTTTTACGGCTTCTATCCCGAATCCGAACGATACCGAGAGATATCCCAAAGCAATGGGAATGCCGTGTGACATTCCCCTTAAAAATCTGTTATGTTCAGTCGATCTTTTCAAAACGTGCCTCGAATTCCGATACGTCATCTTCTATCATTGTATAAGTCATCATCATGATGAAATCATCGACGTATCTTACGTAGTATTTCTGGGTGAACTCATAGTCAAATCCATAAGCTGAACCTGAACCCTTGCAGTTCATGGTAAGGAAATCATAACCGGCGACAGAGGTATGCTTATAGCCGTTTCCGTCCGGAACTATCTTCAACTGGATACCGTCTGTTTCGGTATCGATATCAAGGTCGTCGATAATTGACTGGAGATGATCTTCAAGCGGATATTCTGACGGATCAAGGTGAAGTGCGGAGACATTCTCAAAAGCGATAGTGACGTTGGAACCGTCAGGGGCGGCAGCCTGAGCGTCAAATATCATCACCTTGCTGAGAAGTTTTTTCATAACTTCGTCATCATTTCCTGCAACATCGCTTCCGATATCCATAGCAGAAAGAAGCTCTTCATCGGACGAGAAAGTCCAGTCATCGGGGGCGGTAAATTTTATTTTGGCGAATTCGCTGGTGTAAACGTTATCTTCCACAGTTCCCCTCTGGAAAGTCTCGTGGATATCCTCGGCGTTTTCAGCGATAGATTCGAGTTTTTTCCTCGCAGCCTTTGAACTGAATTCATCGAATGTAGTACAAGAAAACAGCGAGCCGGCAGCCATGACAAGTGCCGTGACAAAAGCGATTTTTTTCATACAGACCTCCTTATCGGGGGACAAGATTTATCGTATGTACCATTATACCACATATCCCCCAAAACGTCAAGCGAGGAGCAGGGGAGGCGATGTTTTCCATAAAAAATAAGGGCCGCCAAAGGCAGCCCCTACAATATGTATCATCTTTTTGTAAGGCACACAACGCCGATGACGCTGTTCCCTGCATTTTTACTTTGCTACGGGTTGAGCGAAGGAAGACTCCGCCGTCTGTAGATACTATCAACGGACAAAGCGGTCGAGCTGGCTTCAGCTCGTGCGGAATAATTCCGCAGGGTGGTCTGCTTGCAAGGCATAAAAGGGGACGCTCTCTCGTGCAGAGCGTCCCCTCTCAAAAAACAGTCCACCGGACTGTTTTTTGATTCACCCCTTGCAGGGCGTTTTG
>CADBQF010000440.1 GCA_902796705.1 Ruminococcus flavefaciens | reverse complement strand
TGTTAGGGGACTCCGTCCCCTCGTTCACCCCTGCAAAAGGGACATTGTCCCTCTTGACTCCCATTATTGACGGCTTCGCCGTTTTTTATCTTTTTCTTTTTTTTCTTTTAAAAAAACCGCCCCCGTTCGGGAGCGGTCAAGGCATCATGCTTCTTCTGCCTCTGTGTTCTTTTCGATATAATTTACGATATCGCCTACTGTCTTGATCTCCTCAACTGCTTCATCAGGGATCGTAAGATCAAATTCATCTTCGATAGTTGTGATAAGATCTACAACGTCGAGTGAATCTGCTCCGAGGTCGTCCTGGATATTTGCAGATGTAGTTACAGCGTCTTCGTCAACTCCGAGCTGGTCAACGATGATATCCTTGAGTTTGTCAAATGTCATGGTTATTCCTCCATTTTTCTTCCTTTATATTATCAAAACCGGATCACTCTGTGAACTCTCCGATTTTTCTAAATTTAGTATAACGTTCTTTAAGCAAAACGTCAATATCTTTTTTGCATTTTTCGGGTATTTTGAGTGACAAATATTCCTTTATATTTTCTGAAATTTTGTCTAAATCGTTGTGAGCTCCGCCGAGGGGTTCTTCGATTATCGTTTCTGCGACTCCCAGACGAACCATATCTTCGGCTGTTATCATCATTATCTCGCTCGCTTCCTGCTCACGGGAAGCATCTTTCCAGAGGATACTTGCGAACCCTCTTGGCGAGAGGACTGAATACTCTGCGTTTTCGAGCATAGCAAGCTCGTCGCACACGCCCAGAGCCAATGCACCGCCGCTTCCGCCTTCTCCGAGGACTATGGAGATTATCGGGGTGCGGAGCGTCATGAATTCGGCTATATTCTTTGCGATAGCCTCGCCCTGTCCACGCTCCTCGGCGGCTACTCCGCAGAATGCACCGGGAGTATCGATGAAGCATATCACCGGTCTGTGGAACTTCTCTGCCTGCTTAGCAAGGCGGAGAGCTTTCCTGTAGCCTTCCGGGTGGGGCATTGCGAAGTTGCAGGTCTTGTTCTCGTTGATATCTCTGCCCTTTACCTGAGCTATTATCGTGACAGGCTGTCCGTCAAGACGTGCTATTCCGCCGATGACTGCCTTGTCGTCACCGAAGAGCCTGTCGCCGTGCATCTCGTAGAAATCAGTGAAAATGAGCGGTATATAGTCACGTATGGTCGGTCTGCCCTTTGTATGGACGAGCTGGAGACGCTCCCATGCTGAACGTTTTTCTTCCATAGCTCACACCTCTCCTTCCGGCTTCGGGACATATCCGTGCAGTTTGAGCAGATGCGAGAGAACGCTCCTCATCTTGCGGCGTTCGACTATCATATCCACAAAGCCTTTTTCGTGCATGAATTCAGCAAGCTGGAAATCGTCGGGAAGACGCTGCTTTATCGTTCCCTCGATGACACGTCTGCCGGCGAAGCCTATGAGGACTTTCGGCTCGGCTATGATTATATCTCCGAGAGAAGCGAAGCTTGCTGTGACACCGCCCGTTGTCGGATCGGTCATTACTGTTATATAGAGATTTCCCGTATCGCTGTGCATCTTCACAGCACCGGAAGTCTTTGCCATTTGCATGAGCGAGACGATGCCTTCCTGCATTCTCGCACCGCCCGAAGCCGTAAAGAGTACGACCGGGAGATCATGCTCTGCTGCGTACTCGAATGCACGGGTGATCTTTTCGCCCACGACGCTTCCCATGCTTCCCATCATATAGCGTGAATCCATGATCCCCAGCACGACGGGAGAGCCTTTTATCGTAGCCGTGCCTGTGACTACAGCGTCGTTCAGACCGGTGCTTTCACGCAGTTCTGCCTGCTTTTCGGCATATTCGGGGAAATCTATCGGGTTGCAGCTCTTCATGCCGGCATCGAATTCACAGAAGCTGTCCTTGTCGGCTGTTATCGAGATACGCTCTTTAGCGGAGAGTCTGCCGTGATAGTTACAGTTCGGGCATACTCTGTGGAGTTCTTCATAGCGTGAGAGAATGATACTGCTCTGGCATCTCGGACACTTGACAGTCTCCGCCTGATCTTCGTCAGATGTATCATTGAAACGCTTTTTTACGACGTTAAAAAAATCTTCAAACATATTTATCACCGCACTTCCGCTTTAGTTCTTGTGACGCTTTTCCATGTACCTGTTGAGGTAGCCGTTATCGTAGCAGCCGCTCCTGAAATCGGGGTTCTTTATGAGTTCGAGCTGGAAATCGATATTGGTCTGCACGCCGTCAACGATGAATTCCGACAAAGCCCACTTCATCTTGTTTATCGCCTGTTCTCGGTCGGAGCCGTGGGCGATGAGCTTTGCTATCATCGAATCGTAGTAGGGGGTTATGGTGTATCCCTGATATACGGCACCGTCTATCCTGATACCGGGGCCGCCCGGCATATACAGAGCGGTTATCGTACCCGGCGAGGGGCGGAAGCCGTGTTCGGGATCTTCGGCGTTGATACGGCATTCTATGGCGTGGCCACGGAGCTTGACTTCCTCCTGCTTTATGCGGAGCGGAAGGCCGGCGGCTACTTCTATCTGGGCTTTCACGAGGTCGAATCCGGTCACTTCCTCGGTGATCGGGTGTTCTACCTGTATACGTGTATTCATTTCCATGAAATAGAAATCGAGGTTTGCGTCAACGAGGAATTCTATCGTGCCGGCGTTGTAGTAGCCGCTCTGTTTTGCGGCAGTCACGGCAGCCTCGCCCATGCGTCTGCGGAGATCGCTGTCAACGATAGGGCTGGGACACTCCTCAAGGACTTTCTGGTTACGTCTCTGCATCGAGCAGTCACGTTCACCGAGGTATATGTAATTCCCGTGGCGGTCGGCTATTATCTGTATCTCTACATGATGCGGATCTATGAGGAGCTTTTCGATGTAGACGGAATCGTCACCGAAGAAGTTCTTTGCCTCCTGACGTGCAGCCGTCATCTGGGGAGCGAGTTCCTCCGGAGAATCGACACGTCTTATACCACGTCCTCCGCCGCCTGCGGAAGCCTTTATGAGTACGGGATAACCAGCCTTTTCAGCGAAAGCGGCAGCTTCTTCTATAGAATCTACAGCTCCCTCAGAGCCGGGTATAACGGGGACTCCGGCGGCTTTCATGGTGGATTTTGCAGCCGCCTTGTCACCGAGCATCTCGATAGAGTGGTATGAAGGGCCTATGAACACTATCCCGTTCTCCTCGCATCTGCGTGCGAATTCGGCATTTTCCGAGAGGAAGCCGAAGCCGGGGTGTATAGCATCAGCACCGCAGTTGAGTGCAGCCTGTATAACAGCGTTCATGTTGAGGTAGCTGTCCTTTGTGGCAGGCGGGCCGATACAAATGGCTTCATCTGCTATCTGTGCGTGGAGCGAAGTCCTGTCAGCCGTCGAATATACGGCTGCACAGCGAACGCCGAGTTCACGGCAGGCTCTTATTATACGGACTGCGATCTCGCCTCTGTTGGCTATCAATACTTTTTTAAACATTTACAATATTCTCCTTAAAAAAGAGATCATTCACCCTGCTTGTCACCGTCAGTGATGACGAAGGTGATCTCGCATGAGACAGCCTTTTCGCCGCCCACGCTCGCAGTGGCTTTTCCTGTACCGACAGGGCCTCTCTGACGTATCATCTCGACTTCGAGGTCGAGAACGTCGCCGGGGACTACCTGTCTGCGGAACTTAGCCTTGTCGATGCCGCCGAAGAGTCCGAGCTTTCCCTTGAACTCCGGCTTTGAGAGCATACAAACCGCACCTGCCTGTGCGAGCATCTCCACCATGAGGACACCGGGAGTCACCGGATAGCCGGGGAAATGTCCCCTGAACCAGAAATCGTCCTCCTTGATGTATTTTCTTGCATGGACTTTCATGCCCACTTCCATGTCCACTATCTCGTCTATGAGGAGGAACGGATCACGGTGGGGGATAATCTGCATTATCTGTTCTTTATCCATAAGGATATCTGCCATAGTAGATACCTCCGTTTACTTTATTATCATTACAGGCTGGTCGAATTCAACAGCCTGACCGTCTGACACGAGTATCTTCTCAACTGTGCCGGTAAATTCTGACTGGACTTCGTTCATGAGCTTCATGGATTCGATTATCATGATAACGTCGCCCTTGTTTACTTTGTCACCGACTTTTACGAAAGCCGGCTTTCCGGGAGCGGGGGAGGAGTAGAAAGTTCCGACGATCGGAGCTTTCACGACATTTCCGTCCTCAGCCGGAGCCGGAGCTGCACCCTGCGGAGCGTTTTCAGCCGGAGGGAATGCACCGGGCATCATCTGCGGCATGGGGGGCATCATCTGCATCGGGGGCATGGGCGGAGGGCATTTCTTTCCCTTGATAGTTATGGAATTCTCGCCGTCCGTGAGAGTTATCTCCGAAAGTTCCCTGCTGCTGACGATATCAGCGAGTTTGCTTATAGTTTCAAGGTCGAGCTGACCGTAGATCTTTTCCATTGAAAGCACCTCTTATCCAGTATACTTCTTGAAGCAGATAGTTGCATTGTGGCCGCCGAATCCGAGAGAGTTGGAAATAGCGGCACGAACGGGCATCTCAACATTGCCGTTCACACAGTAGTCAAGGTCGCATTCCTCGTCGGGGACTTTATAGCCGAGAGTTCTGTGAATGAAGTCTTCCTGAACAGATTTTGCGAGGACGATAGCTTCAACAGCACCGGCAGCACCGAGGAGATGACCGATCATCGACTTGGTGGAATTTATCTTTACTCTGTAGGCATCGTCACCGAAAGCGAGCTTTACAGCGGCAGTCTCGTACTTGTCGTTGAGACCGGTGGAAGTGCCGTGAGCGTTTATGTAATCTATATCGGAAGGAGCGAGGCCTGCTTCTTCCATAGCGAGCATCATGCCCTTTCCGGCAGCTTCGCCTGTAGGCATGGGAGAAGTCATGTGGTAAGCGTCGCAGGTAGCACCGTAGCCGGCAACTTCTGCGTAGATCTTAGCACCTCTTGCCTTTGCGTGTTCGTATTCTTCGAGGATAAGAACGCCGCTTCCCTCACCGAGGACGAATCCGCTCCTCTCCTTGTCGAAAGGCACGGAAGCACGTTCGAGGTCGCCGCACTTTGTGAGAGCCTTCATATTGGCGAATGAAGCGTAGGTGAATTCCTCGTGGGTGGACTCTGTACCGCCTGCGATGCAAACATCGAGGTAGCCGTCCTTGATCTTGCGGAAAGCTTCACCGACAGCGTGAGTACCGGTAGCACAGGCTGTGGTTATATCGAAATTGGCACCCCTGAAGCCTGTCTTCATGGAGACAGTTCCGGCAGCCATGTTGCTTATCATCATAGGTACATAGAAAACGGATATCCTGCCGGGGCCTTTCTGGAGGTACTTTGCGTACTCGTTG
>CADBQF010000439.1 GCA_902796705.1 Ruminococcus flavefaciens | reverse complement strand
TTTTCAAAAGGGTTTTCCTCAATAATACGCAATGTTTTATCTTGACTTGGGGAGTCTTGAAAGGACTCTGCCGGCGAAGTCGTTGAAGTTCTGAGTCTGGAGAATAACTCTGCCGGGGCCTGTAAGTCTTGTGAGGAAGAGTCCCTCGCCGCCGAAGAGGATATTTCCGAGTCCCTTTACTGTCTCGACCTCATATTTTACGGAAGAATCGAAAGCAACGACGTTTCCTGTATCAACTTTGAGAACTTCGCCCGGAGCAAGGTCTCTCTGCACCATATCACCGTCAACTTCGAGGAAGAGCATACCGCTTCCGAACATTCTCTGGAGAATGAATCCCTCACCGCCGAAAAGTCCTGCTGAAAGTCTCTTGGTGAAAGCCACCTGAAGATCAACAGACTGTTCAGCACAGAGGAACGCACCTTTCTGGCAGATGATATCCTTTGTCGTATTAAGCTCAACAGGAACTACAGAACCCGGTACAGTCGAGCCGAAAGCTATCTTTGCACCCTGTCTTGTAGCTGTATAGTTAGCCATGAAGATAGACTCACCGGTGAACATTCTGCCGAGGCTTCGTGCTAAGCCGCCTCTTGCGTTCGTGGTCATCTGAATGCCCTCTTCCTGCCAGATCATACCGCCTGACTGGGTGAACATAGACTCGCCCTGATTGAGTTCGACTTCTACAGCCGGAACTGTCTGTCCTATAATAGTGTACCTCATTTTTGTATCCTCCAATATCCATATATTGTATAATGAGCAGAAATGCTCACGCAGGACTCTCTGCAAAAAAACAGCAGTTATGTCCTGAATCAATTATACCACTCCGGAACGAATTCGTCAACAATTTTTGCAAAAATTTTCGTCAAATTTTATAAAATTGATAGAAATATCAGACATTGAATTTAGGTTCTCCCGTGAAGATATGAACTCTGCCGAGATCGACAGCCCTTTCAAGGAGCTTGTCAGAGCCACGAAGCCGCACGAAGTCATATTCCTTTTCGGTAATGGGGATTATCCAGAGCATATTCACATGGCAGTCTCCGGGGAAATTTTCATACTCCGGAGCTTCAAAGCCGGAATAATACTTTGGGTTGAGAAGCACAGCCTCCGGGAATCCCTCAAAGCCGTTAAGTTCTATCGTGTGACCGTGAGCAATGGGAGCATAGTCCGTCCACGGTATCACAGCTATCCTGTTCATCTCGGAATAGGCGGTATTGCAGACGGCTGAAAGCCTTTCTTCCACGGCGAAGCCTATCTCCGTATGTCTTTCATTCTTTGTATCTTTCGGGAAATACTTAGCCGTCCTCGGCATCGCCGGAAGGCTCAGACCGGCTGTAACGCCGTATATAGTGCCGTTTCGTTTTCCGGTGACTATGACTTTCGGGGGATACGTGCCGCCGTTGTCTATCCTGCGGTCTTTTTCGTTGGCTATATTATAATCCTGCAAATGCTCACCGACGAACTTATATGCCGGAACAGCCTGACGGAGCATCCAACCCCTGATATCGCCGTACACGCCGTATTTTTTCCAGATGCGGCGGCAGGTGTTCGCCCTTTTCGTCATGGCTTCCCTGATATTCTCTATCTCCCACGCATAGGGAGCTTTTCCTATGGCATATCTTGAAAATTTATGATACTTCCCCGTCTTTGAGCTTGGCATTATCACAGCAAGGAGCATCTTGTCATACAGCAGAGCAGCGGCATCGCCCTCCATGAACCATACGACCTCGAATTTCTTCTCGTCAAGCTCTATGCCGCACGGAGCGTGGCGGACATACTGTAACGGCATCGGTACATCATACGGATCGGGAACTGTTCCGTATGGCATCACTTCCTCTGCCGGCCGGTTGTAGAGCCAGCAGCTTTCGTATGTAGGCTGATATGCAGTCGGCTTGAACACAAGATGAAAATAGCAGCTATTCCTGTATCGTTCCACAGCAGCCATGATATCGCAGAGCGGAGAATAATCCGTAAATATAAGACCTGTCTCCATAATATCCACCTCCGTATCAGTATTCTATCTCATATATCTCATTATCCGAATAATGCCACCACTCACCGAAATACGGGTTGAATCCGTACTCTGTCATTATCTGTTCGAGCATGAGCGAATTTGCAGCCTGCTCTTTCGGGACATCGGTGTAATCCCTGTCAGCGAGCGTTGAGAATTCATCAAAGCCGGACGGCATCTCAACGAGCGTCCCGTCCTCGTAGGCTATGCTTATATCGACCGTATTTCCACGGCTGTGACTCGTTATGCCGTTCCTCGGATCGGCAACATAGACCGGATCGGGGTATACCTCCCAGAGCTTCTGCTGAGCCTCATAGGGGCGGTATGCGTCCCAGATAACGAGCCTGTAGCCGAGAGTTTTCAGCTTCGCCTGCACCTTCATGAGCTTCTTCACACTGCCGTAGCAGAGATAAGCCTCCGGACTGTCATATATCACCTGACCGGTGAAATTGTTGTCAGTCGCATACCTAAGATCAACAACAAGGTCGGGGATAAAATCAGCCATGCGGACGAGTTTTCCGTCATGAGGCTCTTCCGTCGGCGGCTGAGTCGGAGGAACTGTCTCTGTCTGAGCTTCTGTCGTCGTTTCCTGTGAAATATCCATTGTTTCGTCCTCCTTCGTATCCGCAGCCGTTTCAGCCGGGATATCTTTAGTTGTTTTATCAGTTGAAATTTCTTCCTCCGCCGCAGAAGCCGTTTCCGTCCCCTCTGCCTGAGAAGATGATGTATCCTTTACATCATCGCTGCTGCCGTCAGCCTTTCCGCACCCGGACATAACAGCCGCCGCAGCCAGCAAAACAAATAAAATCCTCTTCATTTCCAACCTCTCCAAAAAATCCCAGCCTTCCGCTAAGACCGGGTGTTTTTAGTGGGGCAAAACCTTTCTGAAGAAAGGTTCTTTCCCCACACCCCTTTTCCAAAGACTTTTAACATGATTTTTCCCCTGACGGGACGCTCACCATAGCTTGCCGTCTGTCATAATTTATCATGAGCGTCCCGTCAGGGGAAAAATTACGCTGAAAGTTTTAGGAAAGGAGTTTGAGGAAGAACCCTTTTTCAAAAGGGTTTTCCTCAATAAACGGTACAAATACTGCTACATGAGTATAATGGTTAAATCATGCGCCTTTTGCTGTATTTATTCAGTTGTTTTCACCTGATATTTTTTCAATGGTATCTTCAAGAACGGCTTTTCTCAGTTCGGTCAGCCATTCTGAAAAAGAAACCACATCAAATGCGTAGGTCTTATTAAGTTCAAATTCATTTTCCGACCATGTATCAAGCGGTGACTCATTATGCTGTATCAATGCTTCAAGTTTGTCAAGAGCCTTGAATATCTTTGATTCAATGGTTTCCTGTGCCTCCATTTCAGCATATAATGCGGAAAATTCTTCTGATATTCCGTTCGGCAGAGAACCTACCCATTGCTGTAACAGCGAATCTTCGTTTTTTCTGTCACTGTCCGTCTTGACGAAAGTCGGGATATCCCCTGTAAAACATTCACCTAAATCGTGGATAATACTCATATTCACAACTTTATTGATATCGGCATCAGGAAATTCGTTTTTCAGCATCAATGCCATAAGAGATACTCTCCAGCTGTGTTCGGCAACACTTTCAGTGCGCCCCTGAGATGTTGTGCAGTGACGGGGAGTATCTTTCAGTTTTTCGGCGATATGGAGTATTTCAAGATATTCAGCTGCATTCATCGCTGTTTCCTCTTTTTCATTTCCTCATCTGTGGGAAGTCTCCAGCCGTTTTCTTCCTCCCAGATAAGGTCAACATCCTCAAAACGGACATCCCATTCACATCCTTGAAGTATACGGGTAATATCCGTCAGGCATTTCAGCCAGTAGAGTATAACATCGTAAAACTTATTTCGAGATATAGCTGTTGCACCT
>CADBQF010000438.1 GCA_902796705.1 Ruminococcus flavefaciens | reverse complement strand
TGTTAGGGGACTCCGTCCCCTCGTTCACCCCTGCAAAAGGGACATTGTCCCTCTTGACTCCCATTATTGACGGCTTCGCCGTTTTTTTATTATTTATTTTTATTTTTTGCTATTATTTTGCGGATAATCCTTGTCGATTTATACGCTCTGTAAACTCATTTTTGTACAAAACGTAGATTTTTGTTGGTGAAATTGCCGTTTTCACCTTTTACCGCTTTTTTCTTTCAAAACTGTGTGCTATAATGAATTATGGGGATATTGACAATGAAAGGAGGTATGACGTATGCTCTCTTCTCTGAAAAAGACATTTTCTGTCTTCTCTGCACTGATTCTTGCGGTGACCTTCATGATAGTATACAGGCCGGCGGCAGTCGATTCGGCAGCTTATCCCGGCATTCTGGACGAAAAGTCCGAACAGCTCGCTGTCATGATAAACAATGCCCGCATAGAAGCCGGAGTAGAGCCTTTGTATGTTGTGCCTTATCTTTGTGAATTGTCAGCTCTGCGTGCAGATGAATGTACTGAACGATTCGACCACAAGCGGCCGGGTGATGACGACCGCAACTACGATACGATCCTCGATCAGAATATTCTCGATCTCGTCCCGGACGAAAACGGCGTTGCCGACGCAGAGATAATTGCCGCAGGCTATTCCAGCGTTGAAAAAACGTTCCAGATGTGGAAGGATTCTCCGCAGCACTGGTCGGCTATACTCAATCCTCACTGGACGCATATGGGCGTTGCGTACCTGTACGATGCAGACAGTGTGGGAAAGAATTACTGGGAAGCCTTGTTCATAAGCAATGCTGTTCCAATGGACGGCGAATATTTACCTGATGTGAATAAGATCGTTCCGCAGGGAGCCGGTGATCTCAACGGTGACGGAAGCGTGGACACATTTGATTTTATTCTTTCAAAGCAGTATATCCTTCACAAAGCCGACGGTACTCTGAGCAATTTTTTCAATCCTCTCCAGACTCAGAGTGCAGACCTTCTCGTTGACGGTGAGATAACTATAGCAGACATTCTGCTGCTTGACAGGTATATTCACGGACAGATCAGCGTTATCCCGATAACCCTCTATTGACAGGATACAATGTGATAGAAAAAAGCGGCTTGGGCAGCCGCTTTTTTGCTGTCCGGAAAAGAAAAGAGAAAAAAATAAATGACGGCTTCGCAGTTTTTTTCCGAAAACTGTTGCAGTCAGCCGAAAAGTATGCTATAATAAGTATAAGTATGCAATGAAAGGATCTGTAACTATGATTATTCTTGATGAGCTGAGAGTCGAAATGACCGGCTACCGTAAGGAAATGACAGAGCTTGCTGATGTTCTCAATATCAGCGGTGCTGAAAAACGTGTTGCCGAACTCGCTGAGGAAACTGCCAAGGAAGGCTTCTGGGACGATCTCGAAAATTCCCAGAAAGTCCTCAAAGAACAGAAATCTCTTGAACGTAAGATCGAAAAGTATAACAAGCTCAACGAGCGTCTCGAAGACCTCATCACCCTTATCGAACTCTCTATTGAGGAAGACGATGAGAGTTCAGTCGATGAGATAACCACAGAGGCGGATTCGTTCAAGAAAAAGCTCGAAGAGGAAAAGCTCTCCACTCTCCTCACAGGTGAGTACGACAATTCCAACGCTATCCTCACGTTCCACGCCGGTGCAGGCGGAACTGAGGCTCAGGACTGGGCAGAAATGCTCTACCGTATGTACAACCACTGGGCAGAACGCCACGATTATAAGGTAACTCTCATGGATTACCTTGACGGCGACGACGCAGGACTTAAATCCGCTTCTATCCTCATAGAGGGCGAAAATGCCTACGGCTATATGAAGTCGGAATCAGGCGTTCACCGGCTCGTCCGCATCTCTCCGTTCGACGCTTCCGGAAGAAGACATACTTCTTTCGCCGCCCTCGAAGTCATGCCGGAAATCGATGATTCTATCGAAGTTGATATCCGCCCGGAAGATATCGAAATGGAAGTTTACCGTTCAAGCGGTGCAGGCGGTCAGAAAGTAAACAAGACCAGCTCCGCCGTCCGCCTTATCCATAAGCCCACAGGTATTGTATGCGCCTGCCAGACCCAGCGTTCACAGGTGCAGAACCGTGAGTACGCAATGAGAATGCTCATCTCGAAACTCGTTGAGATAAAAGAGCGCGAGCACCTCGAAAAGATCTCCGATATCAAGGGCGAACAGCTCCAGATCGCGTGGGGCGCCCAGATTCGTTCATACGTTTTCATGCCCTATACCCTCGTGAAAGACCACAGAACAGGTTTTGAAATGGGCAATATACAGGCTGTGATGGACGGAGATATCGACGGATTCATAAACGCGTACCTCAAGAGCAAGGCTCTCGAAAACAATGAATAAAAACGATGTGATCCGGCTGACAATAGAAAGTCTTACCGATGAAGGCGCAGGCGTGGGAAGATACGACGGCATGGTCGTGTTCGTTCCTTTTACCGCAGTCGGCGATGTACTTGACGTGCGAATCGTAAAAGTCGGTAAGAGCTATTGTTACGGGATATCCGAAAATATAACAACACCTTCATCTGACCGCATTTCCCCTGACTGCGACGTTTTCGGGAAGTGCGGCGGCTGTGTGTTCAGGCATATTTCCTACGAGGCGGAGCTCCGCGCAAAAGAAGAGATGATACGTTCCGCTTTCACACGGATAGGAAAGATCGAGCCGGAATTTCTTCCGATAATACCCACCGATCGCACCGCCGGC
>CADBQF010000437.1 GCA_902796705.1 Ruminococcus flavefaciens | reverse complement strand
TTGTCGCACTGGAAGATGAGTCTTCTTCCGGGCATAGGCGGCATGGAATGAAGCTCGCATGGGGGAACGATAAGGATATCGTTCTCGCGCAGGTTATACTCCTCGTCAGCCACCGTTACACGGTATTCGTTTTTCATTGGCATTATCATTTCCACCGCATCGTGCCAATGGACGGGATACGGCTCGTTTTCCACATTGTCGTACAGCAAAATACATCGCTTGCTGTCGTACTCGACTGTTTCATAGTCGCCCATTAAATTCTTGATCATAACTTTTCCCCTCGTCAAAAATTGCTTTTTCAAAGCAATCGCAACTGCATTTACCCACTTACATTATAGTATAATCCGTGTAAAATGTAAATAGTTAAGGCGAAACTTTGTGAAAATAATACAAATCGCCACAACAATTTTTGGGGCATTATAACTACGGAACTTGCCTGTATATTGCGTTTTGTATAGATTTCAGAGACTTTTTTAGTAAATCTGAGTTAACTATTGCAGACTGTATGATTGTCATAATTAATAAAATCAGGTTGATTTCAGGGGAGAAGTAGTGTATAATAATGGTATCATTATATTTAAGGGTTGAGAGTATGAAGGATAAACTATTGAAGCTTGCGGCATTTTGCTGCGCTGTGACTCTCTCTGCCTGCGGAGGCAGAACAAATAAAACCGTGACGGCTCCCGACGGTAAGCTTGATCCCTGCACTATTCGTTTTTCCTGGTGGGGAGGAGACGACAGGCATGAAGCTACCCTTGAGGCTATCAAGCTCTGGAACAGCCGACATCCCGAGATAGTTATAACTCCCGAATACGGCGGATGGGACGGCTGGACTGAAAAAACTGCCGCTCAGATAGGAGGAGGCACCGCTCCCGATATCATGCAGATAAACTACGACTGGCTGGTAACGCTTTCTCCCGACGGAAAGGGCTTCTACGATCTGGACAGACTTGCGGATCAGCTCGATCTTTCGGGATTTGACGAGGATGTTCTCTCCTTCGGACGAGTGAACGGGCTCCTTAATGCAGTTACCGTTTCGGTATGCGGCAGGGGACCTTTTTACAATTCGCAGACTTACGAAAGTCTCGGAGCATCTTTCCCCGAAACATGGGACGACCTTCTGTCACTGGGCGAGACTATGAGAGGTTCGGACAAATATCCCATAGATCTTGATATACAGTCGGGATTTACTGCCTGGTATCTTTCTGTAGTGTACATACAGCAGAAAACAGGACGCAACCTTATAACTATGGACGGCGAGCTTGGATTCACTGTGGAGGATATCGAGGCTGCACTTGATTTTTACAAGTCTCTGGAGGATTCCCACGCAGTCCGCACCGTGAAGGAGCATACCGATCAGGACGGAAATTCCGCATTGTATCAGTCCTCTGAGTTTATCAGCGGAAGAGTAGCGGGAGTTCTCGAATGGGGCAGCTCTGTGGGCAAGTACGAAATGGTGCTTCCCGAGGGTGCGCTTAAGGCAGGTCCTCTGCTTGCGGACGAAAGCGGCAATAACAGCGGCTGGATGATAAAGCCTTCGCTGCTTTACGCTATATCTGCAAATACAGAGCATCCCGATGAAGCGGCTGCTTTTATGGACTTTATGCTCAATGACAGCGAGTGCGCCGAGATACTGGGCACTACAAGAGGTATACCCTCTTCGGAATATGCGGAGAAAAGCCTTGAAAACAGTGAAAAGCTTGCGGGACTTGTCCTTGAGAACCACGAAATGCTCGAGGCAGCCGATACAGTTACCATAAGTCCGTATATGGAGCTTGACCGAATGAAGGAGTTCTATAATACGGCAATAGAGAAGGTATCCTACGGTACTGAGGATACTCACACAGCGGCGCAGGAAATGTATGACGCAATGTCTTCGTATCTGGAGAAGATTAGAAAATGAAAAAACGAACTTACAACAACCCTGTTGGTGTGGGCAAGTATACGGGACTGCTCCTGATAACGCCGTTTATAGCGGGATTCCTGCTGTTTACGCTCTATCCATTTGCAGCTTCGTTCCTGCTTGGACTCACCGATTATGACGGCGTTCATCCGCCGCAGTTCATCGGCTTTGAAAACTACAGGGAACTGCTTG
>CADBQF010000436.1 GCA_902796705.1 Ruminococcus flavefaciens | reverse complement strand
CCGAGGTTTTCGAGAGTGTGGAGGTAACGGAAGCTGTTCTTTGTTACCATGTGATTACCGTCAACGCTTACACCGCCGATAGATTCTGTTACCCATGTAGGATCGCCTGAGAAGAGCGAATTGTATTCAGGTGTACGTGCGAACTTGACGATACGCAGCTTCATGATGAAGTGGTCGATGAGTTCCTGTGCCTGTTCCTCGGTGATGATGCCTCTTTCAAGGTCACGCTGAATGAATATATCGAGGAATGTCGATGTACGTCCGAGTGACATGGCAGCACCGTTCTGCTCCTTTACAGCAGCGAGGTAGCCGAAGTAGAGCCACTGTACAGCTTCCTTTGCTGTAGCTGCCGGCTTTGATATATCAAATCCGTAGATCTCACCGAGCTTCTTAAGATCCTGCAATGCACGCACCTGCTCGGAGAGTTCCTCACGAAGACGGATATTCTTTGAAGTCATTCTTACGAGTGAAGTTTCGATCTGGTGCTTCTTGTCTTCGATAAGGAGATCGATGCCGTAGAGAGCGACTCTTCTGTAGTCACCGATTATACGGCCTCTTCCGTAAGCGTCCGGAAGTCCTGTGAGGATAGCGGAATGTCTTGCGAGTCTCATTTCAGGAGTGTACGCATCGAACACGCCCTGATTGTGAGTTTTTCTGTACTTTGTGAATATCTCCACAACAGAGGGATCAACTTCATAGCCGTACTCTTTGCAGGCCTGCTGAGCCATACGGATACCGCCGAAAGGCTGGAGAGAACGCTTGAAGGGCTTGTCTGTCTGGAGACCAACGATCTGTTCGAGGTCTTTATTGAGATAGCCTGCCTTGTGAGAAGTGATAGTTGATATGATCTTTGTATCCATATCAAGCACACCGCCTGCCTCACGCTCCTGCCTGGTGAGATCCATTACCTGATCCCACAGCTTCTTCGTAGCGTCTGTCGGACCGGCGAGGAAGCTCTCGTCGCCGTCATAAGGTGTGTAATTCTTTTTGATGAAGTCACGTACATTTACTGATGTATTGCTCCATCTGCCGGGATTGAAACCGTCCCATTCCTTTGGCCAAGTCATAGTCATATCAAGGACTCCTTTTTAAGAAAATAATACAGCTTTTTGACAGCTTGTCTTTAATGATATAATACCACATTGACGAAAGTTTGTCAATCTTTATGTTAGCCTGAGTTAATGTATGTGCTTTTTTATTTTTTCACCAATTTAATCAATACACAAATACACACGCCCTATTTTCGGGGTTCAAGATATACCAACGGTTATTTAAAATGCCGCTGTGCCGTTTCCGTGACCGAAAGCTTTGATTCTTGTTCATCTTTTTTGTTAAAATAAGAGAATTTATCTTTTTATGATATATCTGTTTATCCATTAAGGTATATAACGTGATATCTGTCTTGACCTCGTTTCTTCTTAATGGTATAATTATAATATACCCTGAATTTATTGAAATGTCAATATATATCGTAAAATAAGAAAGGAATTTTCCATATGAACGATCCTCTTGGCTTCCTCAGTGAAGATATGTACACCGTCGGAAAAGTCATAGTGGACAAAAGCTTCCATATGCAGAGTGCTGACGAGGCTTTTTTCAGCTATTTCGGAAACGATGTCATCTATTCCATAAAGCGAACCGTACACGAAGAAGATTTCAGCAGGCTCCTCTCCTGCATAGATTCAGTATCAGCCGGAGAAACGCTCAAAACAGTCGTCCGAATGAAAGGCGTGAACAATGATTTCCGCTGGATATCGGCAACTGTCACGCTCTCACGTTCTTCTGCGGAAGAACCGCTCTACAGCATCGTTTTCAGTGATATCCTCTCACTTGAGAACCTTGCCTACTCCCGTGAAAGGAAAATATTGGAATACCGTTATATATTAAGCCTTATAAGCGACCTCGCATTTGAATACAGCTTCGAGACACGGCATATCCGCATATATATGTTCGACTGCTACCGTGAGATGAACCTCATCGACGAAGACCTCGAAAAATGGCGGAGCGACTCCATAGCCGCCGGATATATCCTCTCACGCTATACGGAGACTTTCGACAAGCTCTGCCGGGATATCAGCAGCGGCACTTACCGTTTTGAATACGAATTCGAGTCATCGCTCCTGACGTTCGGCAAGACTCATGAACTCTGCCTTTTCCGTGGAGTGACACGCCACGACGATCCGGATATACGCAAGGTCAGCGGCATCATCTCCGTCGTAAGCTCACGCCGCAAGTCAAAGGATATCAACCTTGCCATTGAAGCTAACCGTGATTCGCTCTCCGGACTGCTCAACAAGCGTGCTGTCACGGAATATGCAATGGAACTCCTCTCCGGAAAGCCGCCGTTCAATGTCAATCTCGTCATTCTCGATATCGATAATTTCACTGATGTCGTTGCAAGCTTCGGTCATCTTTTCGGTGACGAGGTCGTCTACACCATAGCCGGTATAATCAAGACCGAGATAGGCACAAGAGGCATCGCCGGAAGAATTACCGGTTCGGGCTTCCTCATCGTCCTTGAAAATACCCGTGACGAGACTGACCTGCGTGGTATCCTCCGTGCTATACGCACAAAGACAGAATGGGCATTTGCCGACCGCTCCGGAAATATCAGCATCACCTGCTCTATGGGCGTTTCTACGTATCCCGTGGACAGCTCTGACTATGACGAACTTTTCATGCAGGCTGACAAGGCTCTGTATATCGCCCAGCAGAAAGGCATGAACAGATATGTCATCTACGATGTGGAAAAGCACGGTGCTGTCGAAAAGGATATGAACAGCAAGATAGCTTTCCTCAGCGACAAGAAAGATCCCTCCGACAAGCTCTCATTCGTCAGCCAGATATCGGAGAATCTCGTCTTCGGACGTATGCCGGATATAGCCGTGCTTCTTGAACAGATACGCACTCAGTTCGCCATAGATGATATATGCGTTTACTCCGGAAGCCAGATGGACCTGATCCTTAGCTGCGGAAATTCCTCTGCAAAGAGTGCGGCGTATATGTTCTCCAACCACTATACCGAACGCTTTTCGGGTGACGGCATCTTCGCCATTGACAACGTGAACGAGCTTGAAGGCCGTGACGACAACGCCTTTGCTCTCCTCTCGGAGCAGAATGTCGGCGGAGCGGTGCAGTATCTCATGACAGAGGGAAGCATCGTCAAGGGAATGATATCTTTCTGCTATATAGGCAGATTCAAGAAATGGGCGGTCAGCGACCTGAACTATTTCGCATTCATCGGGCGGACGGTGACGGCTCTTCTGAAAAAGCAGGCATACATATGACAGATATATACTTCGGGTATATTGTGTGTGATATATTATTTTTGTTGATTTTATGAAATATCGAGGAAAAGTGTTGACTTTTTTCGGGGGGGTGCTATACTATAGTTAGATAGGAATATCTATCGACACTTGATAAGACATAATTAAAAGGAGGTAGTATTATGAAAAAAACTAAACTTACAGCAGCTATTCTTTCGGCTGTTATGATAGGCAGTACAGTCTCCGCCGTTCCTGCATATGCTATCGGCATGAGCATCAGCGGTGAAGAAAACCTGACAAACGCATATAGTGACTGGGACATCATAGAAGACTTCGACCTCGTGGATTACTTTAAATACAACGGCGGCACGAATATTTCCTCTTATGACTACGCTTTCCTCAGAACAAATGCGAACGATCAGAACGCTCCAACATTCACAATACACGCACTCAGCAGAATGAGTGACAGTATCCTCATAACCGCTCCGTCAGACGTCAATGTCCTCAAAGGTGCCGGTCTTTCGGATATTGACAAGGATCTCGTATTCGCCATGACAGACATT
>CADBQF010000435.1 GCA_902796705.1 Ruminococcus flavefaciens | reverse complement strand
TTCCTGTTGACAAGGCAGTCGAGGTCGAGAACTATTCAGTTCCTTCACCCGACGGTGCAACCAAGCTTACAAACATTGTAGTTATTTTCAAACAGCAGAAATTACAGCAGTTCATCGAGGCTATGGAGTCTATCGACGTAAAGGGTATCACAGTTACCAACGTACTCGGCTGCGGAATGCAGAACGGACAGTTGAACTACTATCGTGGTACTACAGTTGAAATGAACCTGCTCCCAAAGGTTAAGGCTGAGATCGCTGTATGTGCTGTACCTGTTGAAAAGGTCGTTGCAGCAGCTAAGGCAGCTCTTTACACAGGCAACTACGGCGACGGAAAGATGTTCATCTACGACATCGAGAACGTCATAAAGATACGTACAGGCGAAGAGGGCTACAATGCACTCCATGATTCCGAGGAGTGGGAAAGATCATAATGACGAAAGGGCGGCTGCGGTGATATACTGCACTGCACCGCCTTTATCATAAATGTATTTCAAGGAGCATAATCAAATGTCAAAGTTCATTTTTGTAACAGGCGGAGTCGTTTCGGGACTCGGCAAGGGTATCACAGCAGCTTCACTGGGAAGACTTCTCAAGCAGAGAGGATATAAGGTGACGATACAGAAATTCGATCCCTATATCAATGTCGATCCGGGAACGATGTCGCCTTTCCAGCACGGAGAAGTTTTCGTGACGGACGACGGTGCGGAGACTGACCTCGACCTCGGACACTACGAGCGTTTCGTTGACGAGAATCTTTCGGTACACTCAAATGTCACCACCGGAAAGATCTACTGGAGCGTCATAACAAAGGAACGCCGTGGGGATTATCTCGGCGGAACGGTACAGGTCATACCTCATATCACCAACGAGATCAAGAACAGAGTCTACAGTGCCGCAAGCGAAGCCGGTGCAGATGTCGTCATAACAGAGATAGGCGGAACTGTCGGTGATATCGAATCAACGCCCTTCCTCGAAGCTATACGTCAGGTAGGCACGGAGCAGGGCAGGGAGAATGTGTGCTACATACACGTAACGCTCGTTCCGTATATCGCCGGTTCGGAGGAACTAAAATCCAAGCCCACACAGCATTCCACAAAGGAACTTCTCTCTGTCGGCATACAGCCTGATATAATAGTCTGCCGCACCGAGAAGCGTATCCCTGCTGATATGGCTGAGAAGATCGCACTCTTCTGCAATATCCGCAAAGAGGACGTAATCCAGAACCTCACAGCACCGTCGCTCTATGAAGTCCCCCTCTGGCTGGAAGAAGAGGGACTTGCACATTCAGTCTGCCGTCACCTCGGCATTGAGGACAATGCTCCTGACCTCACGGAATGGACTGAAATGGTACACCGTGCCAAAAATGCCCACAAAAATGTAACTGTCGGACTTGTCGGAAAATACGTCGAACTCCACGACGCTTACCTCTCCGTGGCAGAAGCTCTCCGTCACGGCGGCATCGTCAATGATGCGGCAGTCGATATAAAATGGATAGATTCCGAAGAAGTCACCGCTGAGAATGCAGCAGAGAAATTTTCCGGCTGCGGCGGCATCATCGTACCCGGCGGATTCGGTCACCGTGGAGTCGAGGGAATGATAGAATCCATACGCTACGCCCGTGAGAATAAAATACCGTTCTTCGGCATATGCCTCGGTATGCAGATGTCCGTTATCGAATATGCGAGAAATGTCTGCGGACTGACCGGTGCTGATTCTGCTGAATTCGGTGAAACTCCGCACCCCGTCATAGATATCATGGACGAGCAGAGGAACATCTCCGAAAAAGGCGGCACGATGCGGCTCGGACTTTATCCCTGCAAGCTCCCGGAGGGTTCACGCTGCCGGAGCATCTACGGCGAAGAACTCATATACGAACGCCACCGCCACCGCTATGAATTCAATAACGCATACCGGAAGATACTCACCTCGAACGGACTTGACATAGCAGGTCTTTCGCCTGATGAAAAGCTCGTTGAGATAGTGGAACTGCCCGGCCACCCGTGGTTCGTGGGAGTACAGTTCCACCCGGAATTCAAATCAAGACCAAACAAGCCGCATAAGCTCTTTGCGGATTTTATAAAAGCAGCGCTTGAAAATTAAGGAGGATAATTATGGAAAAGGTAACAGATTATTT
>CADBQF010000434.1 GCA_902796705.1 Ruminococcus flavefaciens | reverse complement strand
TTTTCTGCGATATCAAGGAGTTTTTCCGTGCCGCTCTCAGAGAGCTTGCACACGACGGCGAGCTGATACTCACGGCGGATATTTTCCGGCAGCATGGAATAGGCACGCACCAGACCGTCAAGGTTCTTGCGTGAGTCCTCTCCGCCGGTACACATGATGAACTTCCGGCTGATGTGATATTTTTTCATGAGAGCGGAGAGTTCCTGCGGCGGCAGTTCCTTTTTCACGTACTGTTTGCCGACTCCGCCCCAGATAACGTCTATATTGTCCGGCGAAAATCCGAGCAGAGATGTGAGGTCGTCCTTTACGCTGTCGGATATCACGAAAAGGCGGTCATAATTTTTCAGCGAACCGATACATTCCATGTACCAGCGGTAAGTCTCCTTGTCGGAGAGATATTTCTCCTTCATGACGTAGGGGATTATATCGTAGACGGTAGCGGCTGTGAAGATGCCGCTGAACCATTCCTTCCGGTAGGGGAGGAATTCATGCTCAAAGGGCGAAGTCACCCAGAACATATCGATAGAATTCTCCCTGATGTAATTGCGTATTATCTGACCGACAACGCCGGAATAACGCTCGTCACGGAGCAGGACATTATTTTTTCCGGTGGAGATGAAATCCTCGGTGAAGTTGGCGGCATCTCCGGAGATATGCTCTCTCAGTGAGAAAGAGCCGTCTGTCATGTTCAGGAAGAAGTAATGGTTCTCCCGGTCACGCTCTATCATTCCGGTGAACTGGCTGAGGGCGTAGTTGCCTATGCCACGATTCCGGCTCATAGGGCCGAGTATCGCATAAGAATCAAAAGCGATGTTCACGCTCATACCTCCTTTGTGCGGCGGCTGTCGATGAATACGGAATTTATGCCGGTAAAGGCGAATTCCTCATATCCGGCTGACTTCATGAAAGAGAGTATCTCACTGTTCTTCTCACCGACGGTCAGACCTTTGCGGTAGCTTATCATCTCGCAGATGATGACAGCCGGGCGGAACTTCTCAAAGTCCGTACTGCGGAGGACTTCGAGTTCTGTTCCCTCAATGTCGATATCCATGATATCGGGGGCTTTGTCCGGAAAATATTCACGGGCGATATCGTTCAGGGAGATCGTTTCCGCCTCTATCTCACGGGATATCTTCATATCGGGGGAAGTCTCCGAGGCGGCTTCTGCGGCGGCACGGTCGGCGGTGGAAAGTCCGTCGCCGCTCATTATATAGAACTTCACCTTTTCGCCGGAAGATGAGGATATACATTTATTTATGACGATATCACGCTCCCTGACCGTCCGCAGTTCCTCTGCAAGCACGGGATCGGCTTCGACGAGAACGCCCGATGCACCCTGACGGAAGAAGCTGTATGTATTGCTCAGGTGAAGTGCGTGATTTGCCCCTATATCGAGATAGCGGCAGTTCTCCGGCTGTATGCCGAGTTCACGGAAGAGGTAGCGTATGATAGAATCCTCGCCTGCCTGTGAGAACGATATGTTCGACTCGTGCGATTCCTCCGGGGAGAGCGTGAGCTTTTCCATTTTTGCGAGAATCTGCTCATGTGAAGCGAGCTTTTCACGCATCAGGGCAGTCTCGCTCATGAGCGAAGCGACGGCATCACGGAGCTTTTCGGAATCGGCGGCACGCAGGCGGAGCTGATTCATCTCGCTGTTGACCTCTGCCGAGAAGCGGTCGTTTGCGGCGTTGTACTGCGACTGCTGCATCATGCACGGCTCGACATACCAGAAAGTCAGGCGGCGTATGAGCCTTTTGAAGAGCTTTATGAACTTCCCCCTCACGCCTGCCGATGCAATGGGGCGGTACGAGGTATTGACCGATGCCCTGTTCATGGCTGCGAGCGAATCGAGCATGGCGGCATTCGTTCCCTCCGCTGATGCGGCATGAGAGCCGCCGGCGAGCTTTCCGGCTATTATATCTTTTTCAAGTGTATCAAAAACTGTACTCACCTGATAGTCCTCCATTTGTGGTCGATGCTTATATATCCCTCGCTCCTGTCGTCGGAAACGACTTCAAAGGAGCAGTATTTTCTGTAAAAATCCATAGGCGTGCCGTCCTTATCGACAATGGCGGCATTGAGTGCGTATTTTCCGGCAAGGAGCGGCAGATGCGGTATATCCACGGCGACAGTTCCCGTGTCGGTGCCGGGGGAAATTTTCAGCCTGTCGAGCTGGGTGTTGTTCCCGTAGAGGCACGCTCCCTCTATCGTGTAGAATCCGAAGCCGAAGACGTACTCGTCAAGCGGACGGTTCACCTTGTAATTTATCTCTATCGAAAGGCTGTCTCCGGTGGTGAAAATACGTGTGTCCTTTCCGGAAGCGTCCCTCATGCAGACGCTCGTTATCTCGATATATCTCATGCCGAAGCGGTTGGCGGAATAGTCCATTTCATCTGCATCATCAGCCGGAGCAGGAGAAGTTTCCTCCGCCGGGGGAGCTTCTTCAACTGCCGGGACGGGAGCGGAATTTTCTGCCTTGCGGCGGTTCATGAAGCTGTAATAGGCATCGACGACTTCTGCCGCCTTTCCCTCACGGCAGATAACGCCGTCGTTGAGCCATATCGCCCGGTCGCAGAATTTTTCCACCGACGAGAGGTCGTGCGTGACGAGTATCATCGAAGTCCCCTCCGCTTTGAGTTCACGCAGGCGGTCGAAGCACTTCGTCTGGAAATTTGCATCGCCCACGGCAAGTATCTCGTCTATCAGCAAAATATCGGCATCGACATTTATCGCAACGGCAAAGGCGAGCCGCATATACATTCCGGAGGAATACGTCCTGACGGGATCGTCGATGAATTCCCCAAGCTCGGAAAAATCTATTATATCACGTATGCGTGCGTCAGTCTCCTTCTTCGTCAGACCGAAGATAGATGCGTTGGTGTAGATGTTCTCCCTGCCGGTCATATCGGGGTGAAAGCCTGCACCGAGTTCGAGGAGACTGGAGACTCTGCCGTTTATCTTTATCTCGCCGCTGTCGGGGTAGATTATCTTCGTGAGGAGTTTGAGAGTCGTGCTTTTTCCGCAGCCGTTGTGACCGATAAGTCCGAGGGAACAGCCCTTTTCGACGGTGAAGCTTATCCCTTTGAGTACCTGCCTGACCTCGTGGCGGTTACGCTTGCGGAAAAGGAGCTTTTCCTTTAGCTGAGAGCCTTTGTCGGGGTATATCCGGAAGCTCTTTGTAATATCTTTTACTTCAATTGCGTTCATATCAGAGTTCCTCCGCAAAGCGTTTCTGCAATTTCAGGAAAACAAAATGACCTGCCACGAGAAATACTATACCAAGTCCGGCGGCAGAAAGGAGTCCTTTCATATCCGGCATACATTTATAGTAAAGCACCGCCCTGTAACACTCGATAACGTGAGTCATGGGATTCAGCCTGAATACCGGCATGAGTCTCTGCGGAACGATCGAGCGGTCGTACATTATCGGAGTCATATACATCCATGCCATTGAGAATATACCGAGGATATGCTCCAGATCACGGAAATAGACAGTCACCGCCGAGGTCAGGAGTGCCGCTCCGAGGGCAAGGAGATATTCCGCCGCCATTATCACAGGCAGACAGACAAGTCCCGGAAAGTATATCCCTGCCCCCGATACGATCATCACGGCAAATACCGCTATGAAGCTCAGGAGCATATTGATAAAACAGCTCGTCACGTAGGATATCGGTATCACCTGCCGGGGGAAGTATATCTTTTTGATGAGATCTTTCTGTGCAACGACAGAAGCCGCTCCGCCTGTCAGCGATGAGGAGAAAAATATCCACGGAATGAGTCCGACGAACAGATATAAATAATACCGCTCGATGTTCGTCCGCAGGATAAGACTGAATACGGCTGTGTAGACAAGGAGCTGGAGCAGGGGATTTATGAAAGTCCAGAGGAAGCCGAGGAATGAGCCTTTATAGCGGCCACGGAGGTCACGGCGGACAAGGCTGGAGATCATCTGGCGGTAGGAGAAGATTTCTTTAAGGGTATTCATTATTCACTTCCAAAAAATAATTTAATGACAAGGCGGATTTAATGCATAATTCATAATGCATAATGCATAATTATAGAGTCCCTGCCGGGACATATTTAAAATGCAGGAGCGGCGTTCCGCCGGATAATATTCAGATCGTCAGCGAAGCTGACACAATAATTATGAATTATGAATTATGCATTATGAATTAATTTGTTCCGTCTCCCGATATTATATCACTTACTATAAACCTGTGTCAACAGTGACAGCCGGAAAAGCAGGCGATATATTAAATTTATGTTAAATTTGTATGTTATATAACGCAAACAGTGCATATATAATGGTATGTTAAAAAAATATCACAGTATGCTATTGACAGCTTGACAGAAATTGTTTATAATAGTATTAGCGGTACAAGTTGTTTTTTCAGATGTGCCGCATACATTGCCGGTCATTCCCGGAATGTATCATTAAAAAGATAAATTTTATTAGGAGGTATAATACAATGTCACTGACAAAAAACCCCAATGTATTAAAGTGGGTAGACGAGATGATCGCTCTCTGTAAGCCCGAAAACGTTGTGTGGATCGACGGTTCAAAGGAACAGATCGATTCCCTCATCGAGGAAGTTACTTCTCTCCCGGACGATAGCTGGGACAAGATGTACAAGCTCAACCCTGAGAAGTACCCGAACTGCCTCTACCACAGGACTCGTGCAAACGACGTTGCCCGTGTTGAGGACAGAACTTTCATCTGCTCAAAGGAAAAGTCTGGTGCAGGCCCGACTAACAACTGGATGGCTCCCGATGAGATGAAGGCTCTCCTTACTCCTATGTACGACGGCGTAATGAAGGGCAGAACTATGTACGTTATCCCTTACTCAATGGGCCCGATCGGTTCTCCGCTCGCTAAAGTCGGCGTTGAGGTAACTGACTCTATCTACGTTGTTCTCAACATGAACATCATGACAAGAATGGGCAAGCAGGCTTTCGAGAACCTCGGTGACACTTCCGACGATTTCGTAAGAGGCCTCCACTCAAAGGCTGACGTTGATCCTGAGAAGAGATACATCGTTCAGTTCCCTGAGGAGAATACTATCTGGTCCATCAACTCTGC
>CADBQF010000433.1 GCA_902796705.1 Ruminococcus flavefaciens | reverse complement strand
TTAAAAGGAGGACAGGAATATGTCAAATGTAAAACAAATATCTGTCTTTGTAGACAACAGACCAAATCAGCTCACAGGAGTCATGAAACTTCTGAAAACAGCAGGAATAAACGTCAGAGCTTTGAGTATCGCTGATACCAAGGACTTCGGCATACTCAGAATGATAGCCAATGATACGGAAAAAGCTGTGGATATACTAAAGGACGCTTCATATGCCGTAACTGTCACAGAGATCGTGGCTATCTCTATCCCTGATTCTCCCGGACAGCTCAGCCGTGTACTCGATATACTCGGTGAAGAGAATGTCAACATCGAATACCTCTACGCTTTCCTCGGAACTTCTGACAGGGCAGTCTCTTTTGTTATCCGTGTTGATGACAATGACAACGCCGCTGCCGCCCTTACCAAAGGCGGAATTATTCAGCTTACCGAAAATGACATATCCGAAATGTGAAAATTATACAAATCATTAAATCATAACAAAAATAATTTGAACATTGCTTGACAAAAAGTAACACTTGATGTATAATAATAAACACGGATATTAACGAGAATAATTTACAACAGGAGTGATGAAAATGAGCATTCTCGATAAATTCACTGATGTGAGCAGAGGTGTTTCAGAAAAAACCAAAAGTATGTCTGAGGCAAATAACCTCAAAAGAAAGATACTCTACGAAGAAGAGAGGATCGTAGAGATCTTCGGTGACATCGGCAAGAAGTACTACAAGAACCCCAATGAGGATCCGGCAAGTCTCAAAGTCCTCTGCGACGATATCGATACAAGCCGCAGAAGAATAAAGAAAATGAGATTCGAGCTGAATCAGATCAGAGGTTACAAGATCTGCCCTAAGTGCGATGCAGAGGTAAACGACCGTTTCCAGTTCTGCGGCCGCTGCGGTGCAAGACTTCCCGATGTTGAGGACGACGACTTCATGTCCCTCGAACCGAACGATTACTATACAGAAAGCAGCAATAACTTCTTCAACGCAGATTCCAACAAGAATTATTAATATCACCTTTGGGCTGTTCTGATTTCCCGGAACAGCCTGTTTTTTAAGGAGATGCAAAATGCTGACTGAATTTCTTATAACGGTCATACTGATGATCTCAGTGCCGCTGTGGGAACACTGCGGTCTGCCGCTCCCGGCGAAAACAGCCTTGTGTGCAGTATTTGCCCTGATTTTCATGGTGATGCTCTTCAAGGGCGGAAAAAAATCAGACACCGACAGGAGACTTCGCCGCCTCGGACGTGGTTGCAGCCTTATGCGGCTCGCTGTACGCTCCGCTGCTGCCGGTATCCTGCTGTTTATACTGTACAATATACTGTTCGATGATGACGGTCTGGCACTTCTGCTGACATACATCGTCCCGACTGCCGTTGTATTGCTTACGGGAGCTGCCGGTGTGCTGAGGATAGCTGTAAGCTCCCGTCAGCTCCGTGCGGCTGACCATATATTCATGCTGACGACGTGGTACTTCCCTTTCCTCGATATCATACCGATAAGGACTTTCTACAAAAAGGGATACAGCGAATATATCGCAGAAAAAGCCCGTATCGAACTCGATGCTGCAAGAGCGGAGAACGAGATATGCCGGACGAAGTACCCGATACTTCTCGTTCACGGCATCTTCTTCCGTGACTGGCAGCTCATGAACTACTGGGGACGTATCCCGGCTGCACTCATAAAAAACGGTGCTGATATACACTACGGAAAACAGCAGTCCTCCAATTCACTCAGAGAAAGTGCATCTGAACTCGTAAAAACGATACAGGAAGTCCTCGCTGAGACAGGTGCTTCCAAGGTGAACATCATAGCTCACTCTAAGGGCGGTCTTGATTCAAGATATGCAATAAGCTGCCTCGGTGCTGATAAGTACGTCGCTTCGCTGACTACTGTGAATACTCCGCATAAAGGCTGTGATATGGTAGATTTCCTGCTTGATAAAGTGCCTGCTCCGGTAAAGGCTTTCCTTGAAAGGAAATACAACAGCGTCTTCGCTAAGCTCGAAGATACCTCACCCGATTTCATGGCCGGAGTAAATGCACTCAGTGCCAAGACAGCCGATGGATATGATATCCTCATGCCCGATATGCCCGGTGTCGTATACAGCAGTTACATGACCGTGATGAACGGTATGCGTTCAGCCGGATTTCCGCTGAATATAGGCTATCTTCTTATAAAGAAGCTCAACGGCGAAAATGACGGACTCGTCTGGGAAGGCTCTGCCGCCCACGGAAAGTACACTCTCGTAAAGCACGACGGCAAGCGTGGTATCAGCCACGGCGATGTCATCGACCTCTTCCGTGAGAATATCTCCGGATATGATGTGAGAGAATTCTACACCGGCATAGTGAGCAGTCTTAAATCTCAGGGACTCTGACGCTCATTCCGGTGAAACGCTTCCGCATGATGCCGCACAGATAGTACGCCGGTATACATATCAGAAACCAGCAGCACGAAAACGGCAGACATATCTGACCGAGCAGATTCAGCGGCATAGATGAATAATCCCATACATTCCAGTGCATGATGAGATTATCAAATACACCTACAGCAAATTCAACAGCCGTTATGACGAGCGAACCGATAAAACAGCTTTTCAGCAAGTCCATAGACCTGCGGCTGTTTATCCCGTAAAGCACGGAGAGTATGAACCCTCCCGTCAGCGACATCGTCCAGTGCGTGTATCCCCTGTTGAGTATCTCTACAAGGCTGTAGATAAAATATCCCATAAAAAATGACAATAAATACTGCGAATACTTCATATGCTCTCTCCGTTTCAAAATGGACTTTGTGATATATTATATCCGGCAGGAATAATATTATTCACCGTCCAAAAATAGCATACTGCAATACATTAAACAAGGAGTTGATATCCAAATGAGAAAAAGCTGCATACTCATGCACATCTCAAGCCTGCCGTCAGAATACGGCATAGGAAAAATGGGAAAACACGCATACGCATTCGTGGATTTTCTCAAAAAGAGCGGGACTAAATGCTGGCAGATACTTCCCCTCTCACAGACGAGCTACGGTGATTCGCCGTACCAGTCTTTCTCGGTAAATGCCGGGAATCCGTACTTCATCGACTATGAGATACTCGAAGGCGACGGACTCCTCGAACATCACGAATTCGCCTCTTTCGACTGGGAGACATCTCCAGATAAGGTCGATTACAGCCTTATCTATGAAAACTGCTTCAAAGTCCTGAGAATAGCCTATTCACGCTTCAAGCCGGCAAAAGCTCCCGGATACAGGGAATTCTGCGACTCCAACAAGGACTGGCTCGATGAATATGCCCTCTTCATGGCTCTCAAAGTCAGAAACGACGGAAAAGCATGGTATGAGTGGGAAGACTCCCTCCGCCTGCACAAGGCAAAGGCTGTCGCTGAAGCTAAAAAGGAACTCAAAAAAGAGATCGGCTTCTACAAGTTCATACAGTTTGAATTCTCACGCCAGTGGAGCGAACTGAAAAAATACGCAAACGACAGCGATATCGAGATAATAGGTGATATACCGATATACTGTGCTTTGGACAGCGTTGAAGCATGGGCATCACCGAAGCTTTTCTGGTTCGACAAGGAACATATGCCTGTTGCCGTTGCCGGCTGTCCTCCGGACGATTTCTCGCCTACAGGCCAGCTCTGGGGAAATCCCCTTTATGACTGGAAATACCACAAGAAGACGGAGTACGCATGGTGGATAGAACGTATCCGCCGTGCTTCACAGCTCTATGATATCGTAAGGATAGACCATTTCAGAGGATTCGAGAGCTATTACACTATCCCCTACGGAAGTGAAGATGCTACAGTCGGCGAATGGAAAAAAGGCCCTGACCACGAGCTTTTCAAGCGTGTCGAAGAAAAACTCGGCAGACTCAATATCATTGCGGAAGACCTCGGC
>CADBQF010000432.1 GCA_902796705.1 Ruminococcus flavefaciens | reverse complement strand
TCGACTATCTTTCCGTTCTCATCGACGACGAGGCATTTCTCGCCGCCTCCACGGAAGGCAAGGCCGCAGCAGCAGCCGCTCGCAGCCGTGAACTCCATAAGGCGTTCCGTATCGGTCACGGGAGTTTCCGGCTGGGCATCTTCCGGGATATCGGGCAGAGGTATCATCTCCGCACCGAGTTCGGTGAAGAACCTCACATACATATAAGTAAAATCAGGCGACGAGCAGAAATACGCTATCCTCATGCCGGTGAGATCGGGAGCAGCGGCTTTTCTTATTATATCGAGATATTCGCTGACTGCATCTTCACACTGTATGAGTTCGCCTGTACGTGGACGGAGCTTTTCCTCAACTTCGTCCTGAGCCTCAAAGACGAGGCGTTCTATCTCTTCGAGGATATCGTCGCTGAGCTTATATCCGCCGGAGTCGTATATCCTTATGCCGCACTTGTTCCCGGCGGCTTCCGTGACCATGATGCCTCCGGCAGCCTGTCTTTTCTTGACGAGAGCAGCCATAGCCGTAGCCGTCACGCAGCCGAGGAGTTCCGCATCAGAGCCGGCTGAACATATGCCGTCGGCAGCGGCTTCTGCGGTGACTGCCGAAGCTTCCTCGCTGTCCCAGCCGACGAGCAGGAGCGGCTTGCGGTTCTTTTTCTTTGGAAGCACCGCAGCGGCAGTTCTTCCGATATTTCCGGCAAGCACCGGATCGAAGCGGTCAACGGCGATGCCTCTTGCACCGTCAGTCCCGTGAAGTTTTCCCATAAAAAATATCCTTTCAGTCCTGACGTGCGGGACTAATTATCCTGTACAGGGCGATAGGCTTCCTCTTTCCGATGATGCCTCCGATGTCCTGACACGATCTTACGCCGGGGCAGGTGTTGTACTTGTTGTAAACATCTATCCCCGAAGCCGTCTTCACGCAGAACACCGTATGTATCGGTGAGAGAAAAGGTCTTCCCGTCCAGAACGACACGATGAAAGCCCTTGCATCTCCCGGATCGGCTGCACGTTCGTACTCCGCCCCGAAGTGAGCGAGAGCTTTTCCTATCTTGTATACATTGCAGCCGAAAAATCCCATGAGCAGCCGGAACCGCTCCATATAAAAAGCGACTTCTGCGACAGGCTGCGGTATACCGAGGAATACGAGTGCATTCTGTACCGCAATGACCTCGCAGCCGTTGAAGCTCATAGGACATATCCCGTATCTCATCTTTGAAACGAGTCCGAGTCCCTGACCGTTTATCATGCTGCCCGTACCGGGAGCTTCGACTCTCTCGGTATTATGTCTGTAATTATATCTTCGTGAACCTTTAATATACATACAATTCAGAATGTCATCTGACCGTCATCAGACTGTGCAGTATCGGTGAATTTATATCCGAGATGCTCATAGGCGAGCTTCGTGGCACAGCGTCCCCTCGGAGTTCGTCCGAGGAATCCGAGCTGCATGAGGAACGGCTCGCACACATCTTCGAGCGTCACCGATTCCTCACCTATGGCAGAGGCGAGAGTTTCCAGACCGACAGGGCCTCCTCCGTAGCCTCTTATTATCATATCGAGCATACGTCTGTCAAGGCTGTCGAGTCCGAGAGCATCTATCTCCAGACGGCTGAGTGCGATAGAAGCTATCTGCTTCGTTATCTGACCGTTGCCCATGACATCAGCGAAATCACGCACACGCTTGAGCAGACGGTTGGCGATCCTCGGCGTACCTCTTGCACGTCCGGCTATCTCGGCAGCACCGTCGGCTTCGCAGGGAATGCCGAGTATCATGGCACTTCTCCGCACGATATCGGTGAGCTGTTCGGGAGAATAGAGTTCGAGCCTCTGTATCACGCCGAACCTGTCACGCAGCGGAGCGGAGAGCTGACCTGCTCTCGTCGTAGCACCTATGAGCGTGAAAGGCTTCAGATCCATTCTTATCGAACGTGCGGAAGGGCCTTTTCCTATGATTATATCTATGACTCTGTCCTCCAGTGCCGGATAGAGTATCTCCTCAACGGCACGGGAGAGGCGGTGTATCTCGTCGATGAAAAGCACATCGTTGTCGGAAAGGCTCGTCAGGAGCGAGACAAGATCGCCGGGCTTTTCGATAGCCGGGCCTGTCGTGACTCTCAGGTTCACGCCAAGTTCGTGGGCGATTATAGCCGAGAGCGTGGTCTTTCCGAGTCCGGGAGGGCCGTAGAGCAGAACATGGTCGAGCGGTTCGCACCTTCGCTTTGCGGCTTCGATATAAATTGCGAGATTCTCCTTGACCTTGTCCTGACCTATATACTCATTGAGCGTCTGCGGGCGGAGCGTTATCTCCGCATCGCCGTCCTCAGGGGAATTTTCGGGAGAAACGACTCTCGGAGCGAACTCCATATCCTCTGTCTGTATCAAATAAACACCTCCGGAAGGATCATCTCTCAAAGTAGCGTTTCTTTCTCACATAGAAAGGATCAACGGTAGCAGCGGCTTTCTTGCCCATTTCCTGCTCATAGCTGATGAAGCAGAGATGCTCGTTGTTCTTGACCGTCTTTGAAAGGTACTTCGAGAGCGGCACGAAGAGCTTCCTCGTGCTGCCGAGCATATCGAGGACAATGAGTATCTGCGGCTTTTCGCAGCCCTTTATCATCTCCATGATGAAAGCTCTGTCAACGTTTGGCTGCTTTGAAAGGAACTTCGATGCAGCCTTTGTGAGATGTGCGACGGAATGTTCGCACGGGCGGTAGGAGATGATATCGGCTTCGTTGTATGATATCGCCCTTATCTTGAGATTTCTCGCAATGAGGAGAATGCTCTTTATCTCCTGTGAAGAGAATTCCTTTCCGTAGGAATTCGGATTGAGAACAGCCGAGACTGACTGTATGAGGTCGAAGAGACGCAGGCAGTTTATCTTGTAGCAATCGACGTATCTCTTTGCAAACTGCTGCAATGCACGGTAGCTCGTGAAGAACGGTATGAATACCTCGCCGTGCGGGTTCTGTGTGGTGATGAGTTCGAGCTGGATACCGCCTTCCGCACGGTCACGCTCCTGTTTTACGGGATTCTTGCAGATGACGTAGACATCGCTTTTTATGAGCGTCTGCAAAAAAAGTGACCTCTTGGAAGGATCTTTTATCGCTGCTTTGAGTAATTCGTCAAGATTCATGATGATCATTCCTTTCTTAAAGAATTATTACTGGATATATCAATAATCACTTGCTGTTCTTTACTGCCATTATCCTGAGAGTCTCCTTGATGAGATCCTGTGTGCTGAGCGAAGGATCGAGCTTTCCGAGAATTGGAGCAGCCTCGCCCTGTGTATATCCCAGCACCATGAGGGCTTCGAGAGCCTCCGACACCGATGAAGAAGCACCGGCAGCAGGGATATTCGCATAAGCCGCCATATCTCCGGCAGGACTTCCCGACACTGACTCTGACGATATCTTGTCTTTGAGTTCGAGGACTATCCTCTGGGCAGTCTTAGTGCCTATGCCCTTTGTTTTGGTGAAGCTCTTGCTGTCTCCGGAAGCCACGAGGAAGGCGAACCTCTCCGGCGTAACGTCCGAAAGTATCGCCACGGCAGCCTTCGGGCCGACACCCGATACCGATATGAGCATCCTGAAGCAGCTAAGCTCCTGGAGCGACGAGAAGCCGAAAAGCTCCACAACGTCCTCCCTTACATATAAATAGGTATATAACATCACTTCGCTGCCGATCTCACCGAGCTGTGAGACAGTGTTGTATGAAGTGCGGCAGCCGTAGCCGACACCGGCACATTCAACGACAGCAAAGCCGAGTTCCTTAACTGTGAGTTTTCCTCTGAGACTGTATATCATATAAATGCTCCTGTATTATCCCCAGCGAGTGGAATGTCCGTGGCAGATCGCAATTGCGAGGGCATCGGCGGCATCGTCGGGCTTGGGTATCTGTGCAAGTCCGAGGATACTGCGAGTCATCTCCATGACCTGCTTTTTTTCAGCCTTGCCGTAGCCTGTTACCGAAGATTTCACCTGCAAGGGAGTATACTCCGAGACAGGTACTTTCCTCTTTGCAGCCGAAAGGAGCGTAACGCCCCTTGCCTGTGCGACATCTATCGCTGTTTTCTGGTTCGTAGTGAAATAAAGCCTTTCGACGGCAACGCAGTCGGGCTTGAATTTATCGAAAATATATTCAAAATCCTCATGGATAGCGAGCAGCCGGTCAGTGAACACCGTACCTGCTTCGGTGAGGACAGCTCCGTACTCTATCGTATCGAAATGGAAGCCGTCGTAATCGAGCAGACCGAAACCGACTATCGCATATCCCGGATCTATTCCGAGTATCCTTATCTTCTTTTTCAAAGCATATCCTCCATAGCTGTAAATAGATACAGCATCTCACTATACTTTTTCATTATACCACAAATACATATCTCATTGCAATATATTTATTTCTTTTTTATTGATTTTCACAAAAAATTCTGATATAATATTGTGTAGTAATAATACTGTACGGAGGTTTTAAAATTTATGGATCTACAGCAGCTTCGTGACGGGATAGATAGTATAGACAGCGAGATACTCGGACTTTTCATGAAAAGAATGGAACTTTGCAAGGACGTTGCAGAATATAAACGCATACACAGTCTGCCGGTCTTTCAGGGCGGCAGAGAGCAGCAGGTCATCGACCGCATAAAGGCCCAGACAGGCGACAGCGAGCTTGAAAACGGAACTGCCGCACTCTTCACCACCATTATGGATATAAGCAAATGCCTGCAAAACAAGAAGCTCCTTGCCGGCGGCGGATATGATTTCTCCCTGCCGGATTTTGAGAATGCCGCAAGGATAGGCTGTCAGGGTACGACGGGAGCTAATTCCGAGGCTGCCGCAAAAATGATCTTCGGGGACAAGCCGATCAGTTTCTACCGCTCATTCGAGGACGTTTTCAGAGCCGTGCAGTCTGGGGAACTTGACTACGGCGTGCTTCCGGTACACAATTCTACAGCCGGATCCGTTGACAGCACATACGACCTCATGGCGAAATACAGCGTGTACATCGTGAGGGAAGTCTGCGTCGAGATAAACCACTGTCTCGCAGCCGCAGAAGATATGCCCCTTTCCGAAGTCGAATGTGTCTACTCCCACAAGCAGGCACTCGCACAGTGCAGCGACTTCCTCACCGGCAACAGCCTCAGAACATCGGAATACGGCAACACAGCCACAGCCGCCGCTATGGTAAAGGAAAAGGGCGGAAAGTCGGCTGCTATCTGCTCCGTTGACTGTGCAAGGAAGCTCGGACTGCATATCCTTGCCGAACACGTCGCAGACTGCTCGCTCAACCGCACACGCTTCGTCTGCATCGCCCGTGACCTGCAAGTCGATCCGGCAAGCGATTCTATCGCACTGATGCTGCGTATCCCCCACACAGAGGGAAGTCTTTACCGCCTGCTGACAAGATTCTACGTGAACGGCATGAACCTCGTCCGCATCGAGAACCGTCCTATCAAGGACGGCAGCTTTGATGTAATGTTCTACCTCGATTTCAGCGGAAAACTCACCGATCCGAACGTAAAGGCTCTCATGAACGACCTCGCTGAAAACCTCGAAAGCTTCCGCTGCCTCGGAACTTACAGCAGCAATTGACAAGGAGAAGATACATATGTCTGACAGATTCCACGCTCTCCTCGGAAGAGAGGGCTTCATATTCCTCGACGGCGGCATGGGTACTATGCTGCAGGCTGCCGGCATAAAGACAGAACACGTCCCGGAGATACTCAATATCACGAACCCGGAAGCTATCATGTCCATACACCGCAGCTACCGTGAGAGCGGTTCTGATATAATATATGCAAATACATTCGGTGCTAACCGCTATAAGCTCGCCGGGAGCGGATATTCCGTGGAGGAGATAGTTTCCGCCGGCATATCCAACGCCAGAAAAGCCGCCGGAGAAGATGCTCTCATCGCCCTCGACTTAGGCCCGATAGGTCAGCTCCTCGAACCGTCCGGCACGCTCACTTTTGAAGAAGCCTACGACTGCTATAAGGAACTCGTCCTCGCCGGAAAAGATGCCGATGTCATCGTCATAGAGACAATGACCGACCTCTACGAAGTAAAGGCAGCCGTCCTCGCCGCAAAGGAGAATTCAGACAAGCCTGTACTCGTCACCATGACATTCGAGGAGAATATGCGTACTTTCACCGGTGTCTCGCCGGAGTGCATGGTCGCCGTCCTCGAAGGACTCGGTGCAGATGCCCTCGGAGTGAACTGCTCGCTCGGCCCGGAGGAACTCTTCCCCGTGCTTGAAAAGATATGCAGTCTCTCATCTCTGCCTGTCATAGCAAAGCCCAATGCCGGCCTGCCCGATCCCGTGACCGATCTTTTCAGCGTCGGCCCGGAGGAATTCGCCGCAAGTGCAAAGAAGCTCGCTCTCGCCGGTGTAACTATATTCGGCGGCTGCTGCGGAACGACTCCGGAGCATATCTCCGTCATGAAAGACGCTCTCCGCTCCATGAAGAAGCGGAAGAACCGTGTACAGAGGATAAGCCTCGCCTGCTCCGCCGTGAACTGCGTTTCTATCGACCAGCCGAGAGTTATCGGAGAACGCATCAACCCGACCGGAAAGAAACGCTTCAAGGAAGCTCTCCTCGCCCACGATGTCGATTATATCCTCGGTCAGGCTGTTGAACAGATACACGCCGGTGCCGAGATACTCGACGTGAACGTCGGACTCCCCGGCATAGACGAAAAGGAAATGATGGTCACGGCTGTAAAAGCCATTCAGGGCGTGTGCGATACACCTCTCCAGCTCGATTCCACTATCCCGGAAGTCCTCGAAGCCGGTCTGCGTGTCTACAACGGCAAGCCTATAGTGAACTCCGTGAACGGCGAGGACGAATCTCTCGAAAATATCCTCCCTATCGTCAAGAAATACGGAGCTTCCGTCGTCGGACTCACCCTCGACAAGGGCGGTATCCCGAAAACTGCCGACGGACGTTTCGCCATAGCAAAAAAGATACTTGACCGTGCCGTGTCATACGGCATACCAAAGGAAGATGTTTTCATCGACTGCCTGACGCTCACCGCCTCCGCCGAACAGGACGGCGTTATGGAGACTCTGAACGCTCTCCACCGTGTCAGAACAGAACTCGGACTACAGACAGTCCTCGGCGTATCGAATATATCATTCGGTCTGCCGAACAGAGAGCTTATCACAAGGACTTTCCTGACAATGGCACTCCACAGCGGACTCACCCTGCCTATCATAAATCCCAATATAGAGGGGATAATCGGAGCTGTAAGAGCCTACAGGCTTCTCGCCGGCATCGACCGTGATTCCGCTGAATTCATCAAGATATACGCCCAGGACGGAAATGCCGCTCCAAAGCCTGCCCCGGCCGCCGAAAAAGGCAAGCCCGATCTCATCTACTGCGTTAAGAACGGACTCAAAAACGATGCCGTTAAAGCCGCCGCCGATATGCTCTACACGACCGACGCTATGGAGATAATCAACAGCCACCTTATCCCCGCCCTCGATGCCGCCGGTGCTGAATTTGAAAAGGGCAGGATATTCCTCCCCCAGCTCATACTAACAGCCGGTGCAGCTCAGGCCTGCTTCGAGATAATAAAAGAAAAGCTCTCGGCTTCAAATACCGAAAGCGTATCAAAGGGAAAAGTCGTCCTCGCCACCGTCAAGGGAGATATCCACGATATCGGCAAGAACATAGTGAAAGTTCTTCTCGACAGCTACGGCTTCACCGTCATTGACCTCGGAAAAGACGTTGATCCTCAGCTCATACTCGAAGCCGCCGTCAAGAATAAGGTAAAGCTCGTCGGACTTTCGGCACTCATGACAACTACTCTCGGAGCTATGGCAGATACTATCGCCCTGCTCAACCGTGAATATCCGGAGTGCAAAACAGTCGTCGGAGGTGCAGTTCTCACAGCATCTTACGCAAAACAGATAAACGCCGACTTCTACGCAAAGGACGCAAAACAGACAGTCGATATCGCCTCTGAAGTGTACGCCTGATATAACGTCTGCCTGAGCCGGCAGAAGGGAGGGACTTGTATGCCGCTGATAACTGCAATATTAGTAGGTATCGTCGTTGTGGGAATCATAAAGTTCATAACAGAAGAGCAGAAAGAAGAAGTCAAGCCCCTCACCGATAAGGACAAAGACCTGATCGCCCTGCATATCCTCACCGGAAAGACCGACTCCAAAACAGAAGCACAAAACCATAACGTCCCCGTCGAGGAAGTCGAAAAATGGGTGGACGATTTCATCGCCGGTTCTGAAAATTTCATCACAAAGAAAACCGATCTTCATGCTAAGATAGGCGAACTCGAAATGGAAATAAAATGGTTCGAGCATACCTGCCAGAAATTCATAGGCGACGACTGGAAGGAAAAGACCGAATACGACAAACGCAAATGACCTCCTGCCGCAAGGTCTTTACCTGTACAGAGATCCGTACCTTTAGGGAGAAACCTTTCTCAAAAGGATTTCCCTCAATAAAGTACGGACTCCCATGCAAGTAAAGAACTTATGGCAGGAGGTAATTTTTGTATTTTGCAGTTATGATGCTTCTGTCGAAGTTTTCCTTGGTATATTTTTTGCCGTTGTCGCCCATTATCCATGCGATGTTCTTATTGGCGAGGATATAGTCGGTGCAGGCTTCAAACTCGAAAT
>CADBQF010000431.1 GCA_902796705.1 Ruminococcus flavefaciens | reverse complement strand
TGTCGCCCTTCAAGGATTTTTAACGAAGTCACCGGCAAAATTTGACGAAAAGACGTGCATGAATCCCTATGTGGACAGGTTCTAAGTGTTTTAAGCACAAAAATGAGAGGGGTATTATGTAAATAAGTGACAAAAATCAATGCTTATCAATTGGGATTATTGAAAATAATTGACATCAGTATGCCGAAATGGTATAATAAAATATATATAACGTGTGATATATCTATTGAAGGTGATAAAATGATTAAAGCTGATCTCAAATATAATCCCTATACACGCAGGATAAAGGTCGAATTCAATGGCAATCCGCCCCGTGTCAACTGCATGATCGAAAAATATAACGACCGTCCTTTGCAGGACTGGATAACTGATATACCGCAGATCTTTCATGATGAAATGAACGGATACGGTTTTCAGCTCGATTTTTCGGGAACTGAACTTGATTACGGTGAACTTTGCGAGGTCTTTGAAAATGCCGGGATCTCTGAATATGATGTGAAGCTCAATCTCAAGAACAGGCTTGAATGCCGTGAGGATAAGATCGATAATATAAAAGATGTCCTGAAATGGCTGAGAACGAGTTCAAGCAGGTATTTTGACTATAATAAATTCTGCATCGATAACCGTGATATACTTGAATCTGATTTTGTGTGCATTTCAGTTCACGGTGAAACAGGCACTTCCGATCTGAAAAATGTAACAGTTGAAAGGATAGACGATGTAAAGGAACTCAGCCATACCGACCTGATGCACACGTCTATCATCTATCATATCTACAGCGAGGATAATAAGCTGATAAGGAACGAGATACGCTATCTCCGCCAGATAAAAGGAGTCTCCGACGACCAGATGTTTTTCTGCATAGGCAGCGGAGTCCGTGCAGAAAATGTCATACGCCTTCTCAAAGATGCCGGGATAGAAGAACCTGTCATAATATCGGGTATCAATGACGTGAAAGTGCGGAAATATCTTCTTTTCTACCCGTTCAGCGATCATATTGCAGATGTTATCAAACAGTTGAGGAACGTTGCGAAAAATATAAAGGAAAAGATAGAGACTGAACTGAAAAATAATTCTTCAAGCGGAGACAGGCTGCAGGAGCAGATAAGAGACATTGAAAACCGTATCAGCACTATCAATAATAATGATAAACCTGTCAGAAATGCTTCATTTGAAAGACCGCTGGAATTCGATATGCTGATAAACAGTTTCATCAATAAGATAAACTGGTGGGAATGCAAAAAGACGAGAATGACCGATCAGGCAACTGCAAGAAAGGCCGCAAATGATCTTAACAAAGCGGCGGAGGCATATTATCAGAAATTCTGTGAGGGCATCAACAAGGCAGTCGCTGATATCGCTGCGGAGAGATTACAGAACATGAAGGACTCATATCTTAAAGCAGTTCCCGATGCGGCTGATATTGAGAATATCTTTTTTTCGTCGTATCCGAAGATACCGTTTTTCAAGGGTATGATAAACGATCTTCTGTCATTGAAATATGAAAAATACACAGACCAGAAAAACGGCATTTTCTCACAGCTCTTCCGGACGAACAATGCAAATCCGCAGCAGCAGCCTGTACTTGAAATAACGTATTATTATCAGGACTGGAGAAATTACGTAATAAATAAGATGATGCCTGTCCTGAAACAGATCATCGCTGACAGTATGGAGGCACTGAAAACCTATGTGAACGGCTTGTCCGGTACATATAGTCAGAAACTTGATGACAAGCTGAGAAAGTATAATCATTCTCTTGACAGGCTCGCAGGCGGTCTTTCACAGGAAGAACGGCTCATGCACCAGGAAAATGAATGGCTCAACGAATTAAAATCCAAACTGAAACAATTAGAATGGGGTTAATATATGAACGATATCACAACATACGATCCGGCACTGCCTGCACCGCAATTATCAGATGAATTAAGGCTTGAGATAGTCGAGGACGGTCTGAGGAAAAAATATCTCTCACGCCTTACAGAAATGAGCGTAGTCCCGTTTAATGATGAAGAACCGCTCGAAAGCTTTATCATCGACAATATACGTCTTTTCCGGATAACGGAAATGGTCTACCAGAAAGGCGAGCCGGCAACGAATAAGTTCACGACAGTATTCAATACGCTCTCTACATATAATGCTTCTGTATTCATTATCATAGATTCGGACGGAGAGAACACCGATTTCTACCTCGGAGTAAGAAACAATGAGACAGACGAAAAGAAAAAGCGATCAACGGTAACTCTCGGTGAAACGCTCAAAAATACACTTATCGGTCATTTCCCCGGTATAAGGATAGAGAGCGAGAACAGGCAGAGGATAGCCAGACTCTCCGAAAAGATACGTCACAACCGAAATGTTGCATCAGTCAGCGTTGTCGGAAACAGCAAGAACCGTGATGAAAAAGGCGACGATAATTTCGTGCAGGGACTTGAAAAGCTCGCACTTGCCATGAACGGCAAGCAGTATATAGGAGTGATAATAGCCGACAGCCAGACACCGGAAGATGTTCAGCTAAT
>CADBQF010000430.1 GCA_902796705.1 Ruminococcus flavefaciens | reverse complement strand
GCTATGGCTTTTTATATTGACAGACCTGCGGCTGTATGATATAATATCAAAAACTAAAAACGGAGGTCAGGCGGATATGTACTGCAAGATATACATTCACTGTGATAAAGCGGAAAAGATAGTATCTCTTATAGAGAGCAGATTCGGCAGGGCAGATAAGAAGATCAGCTTTTATTATTTCAGCTCATTCGATATCACCCTTGACCGAAACGATGAAGCTGACAGAAAAAATATGAACTCTCCCACGGACGGATTTTTGTACTATGAATTATTGGCTGAACTTGAAATTTACACCGATCATATCCGTATCACCGACGAGATAATGAGACTGCTCCATGAAAATGATATCCCCGCCGTTGTTTCATGTGACTATGAAGATGAACTTGAAGCACCAAATACCGGGATATGAAGATATCAATATATAATTCTGCCTCTGAGCGTTCACTCAGGGGCATTGTGTTTATCAGCTATGTTATATATGGAAAAAATGTCAACAGAAAAGCCATAGTACATCTGACCGCAGATCAGAAATACTATGGCAAAATTTTTATATAAATATCTGACCGGTATTTTCTGTCATCATTTCAGCATCTGGAGGACCATATCCTTGGATTTAATGCCGACAGACTGTGTCCGGATAACTCCGTCCTTTACGACAACGAGCAGGGGAATGCTCTCTACCTTGAAAGCCATAGCGAGTTCAGGCTCGTCATCGACATTTACCTTTCCGACTTTCACCTGACCGTCAAGCTCGTCAGCTATCTCCTCTATTATAGGGGAGAGCATATTGCACGGGCCGCACCAGTCAGCCCAAAAGTCGAGGAGAACTTTTCCCTTGTAATTGCGGACTTCTGCATCGAAATTTTCCTTGGTTATCTTTACTTCAGCCATGTTTTAATCCTCCTTGGATTTGTAATAGAGCATACAGTGACAGAAACCCTCAAAATCAGGATCAGCTATCTGGTCACGGAACTCTTTGCACATACATTTGTTTTCGGGTGTTTTTGCGAGGCGGCACGGGCAGTAGCCGTCTTTCTTTTTAAGTCCTTCCTTGATGCGGTCAACGATCTCCTTATCGGGGTTAAGAGTGATTTTCATGATTGACCTCCTGATAATAATTATTTCAAGAGTTCATCTGCCATTGCGTCAAGCTGTGCTATATTAGCAGCCTTAACTCCTGATTTTATAGTAACAGTTGTGTCGAGCCATGTGATGTTCTTTGATTTTTCAAACATAGACTTCATGACCTTTGCAGCCATAGGAGCCCATGAGCCGTTTTCGATAAGACCGATAGTGCGGTTCTGGTAATTTCTCTCAACGAGGTCACCGATGAAGTGCTTCATGAAGGGGAATATCTCCGCATTGTAGGTAGTAGTAGCGAGGACGAGTTTTCCGTATCTGAAAGCATCTTCAACAGCTTCAGCCATATCTTCTCTTGCGAGGTCGCAGAAGACAACTTTCGGGCAGCCTTTTTCAGTGAGCTTGTCCCTGAGTATCTCAGCGGCTTTTTTTGTATTTCCGTACACAGAAGTATAAGCGATCATAACGCCCTCTGATTCAACTCCGTAAGATGACCATGTGTTGTAGAGGCCGAGATAATAGCCGAGGTCTTCCTTGAGGACAGGGCCGTGGAGGGGGCAGATAGTCTGGATATCGAGAGCAGCGGCTTTTTTGAGAACAGCCTGTACCTGCACGCCGTATTTTCCGACGATACCGAAGTAGTAGCGGCGGGCTTCACACGCCCAGTCTTCCTCAGCGTCGAGAGCACCGAATTTTCCGAATGCGTCAGCGGAGAAGAGTACCTTGTCCGTGCTGTCGTAAGTGAACATAACTTCCGGCCAGTGTACCATAGGAGCGAACACGAATGTCAGCTTGTGTTTTCCGAGGTCAAGCGTTCCTCCGTCTGTTACAGTGACTTTCCTGTCTCCGAGATCGAGGCCTTCAAAGAATCCCTGCATCATAGCGAAAGTCTTTGCATTTCCGACGATCTTTGCATCGGGGAATTCCTTTATGAAATTGAGTATATTAGCAGAGTGATCCGGTTCCATATGCTGAACTATGAGGTAGTCCGGCTTTCTGTCACCGAGAGCTTCTCTGAGGTTTCCGAGCCACTGTTCAGTGAAGTTTGCGTCAACGGTATCGAACACAGCTATCTGCTCATCGAGGATAACGTATGAGTTGTAAGCCATTCCGTTGGGAACGTCATACTGTCCTTCAAAGAGATCAATCTGGTGATCGTTTACTCCTATGTAGATTATATCGTTTGTGACATTATTCATTGGTATCTACCTCTTTCTATTTATTATGCAGGTCAGTGTCCCGACCTGATATATGCTTTTAGTTTGATTTAGCACAACTATATTATAACACAGAATGCCTCAAAATAGAAGTGACATTTGCAACAATGAAAAATTTTATTTTATAGTTAAATATTATAAAAACAACTCTTCCCCGGCACTTCTGCCGCCCTCTCCCGAAGAATTTACGACCACTCCCCTGCACGGTATATCGCCAAAAACGAGGCAGGGGAGTGGGAGAAGAGGATAAGATAAAGTACGTAAAAAATCATTAATTTTTTAAAATGGCATCTTGACAAATTTCCGGAAAGTGGTATAATATTACTATCGTGCAGCAAAGCGTAAGTCCAGATGTAATATCCGGACTTACGCTTTTTTTGCGTGTCTGAAAAGCTGACATATCAGATGCAGAAAAAGCATTGAAGATCAGCTCAAAAAACAGAGAGGTGCAGAAATGGAAAAAAACGATCAGATCAGAAAAATGGCAGAGACACCCGTAAAGGAACTCATGCTGAAAATGGGAGTGCCGATGATAATATCAATGGTGCTGCAAGCGTTCTACAACATAGTGGACAGTGCATTCGTGTCGAACATGAAAGGCACAGGCGAAGCGGCACTCAATGCACTCACGCTTGCATTTCCGGTACAGATATTCATGGTAGCAATGAGCATAGGAACAGGAGTCGGAATGAATGCGATGCTTGCCAGATCACTCTGAAACGGACAAAAGGAGAGAGCGGCAAAAACAGCAGGCAATGCGATCTTCCTTGGAGGAGCGATATACATGATATGTCTCCTGTTCGGAATATTCGGAGCAGAAGCATATATATCATCGCAGACTTCAAACAAGGAGATACACACAATGGCGGTCAGCTATCTGAGGATATGCTGCATACTATCACCGGGAATAGTATTTTTCTCTGTATTTGAAAAAATGCTCCAGGCGACAGGACTTTCACTTTATTCGACCATAGCACAGATAAGCGGAGCAGTCACGAACATCATACTCGATCCGCTTATGATATACGGACTTCTTGGTATCCCGGAAATGGGAGTCAGGGGAGCGGCATACGCAACAGTCATCGGACAAATGGTATCGTTCGTTTTAGCATTTGTATTTCATATGAAGCTGAACAAAGCAGTAGAGAACCGTCTGCGGTATATCAGACCGTCGTGGAAGATTATAAAGGGGATATACTCGATAGGACTTCCGGCGATGATAGCACAGGCACTCATGTCAGTGATGACATACGGACTCAATATGATACTTTCAGATGTGAGCGAAGCCGCAGTCACAGCATACGGATTATTCTATAAGATACAGCAGTTCATATTCTTTGCGGCATTCGGACTGAGAGATGCGATAACACCGGTCACATCGTTCAGCTACGGAATGAAGAGCAGGCAGAGGGTAAAGGAGAGCATGAGATACGGAATGCTCTTCACGCTGATAATAATGGCAGCCGGAACACTGGTGCTGGAGATATTCACATCACCGATATCGGGAGCATTCGGACTTTCGGAGGAGACAACAAAGGTTTTCAGCGGAGCGGTAAGGATAATATCGCTGAGCTTTATATTTGCCGGAATGAATATAGCATATCAGGGAATATTCCAGGCACTTGAAAGCGGGGGAGCATCTCTTGTCGTATCAGTGCTGAGACAATTCCTGTTTGTCCTGCCGCCGGCATGGGGATTTGCGAAGATAGTGAACGGCGATACAGAAAAGGCGTGGATAGTATGGCTGACATTCCCGATAGGAGAGATATTGTCCGCAGCCGTATCGGTATTATTCATGAAGCACATCAGACGAACGAAACTCGAAGACTGCAAATAACACGCCTTATATATATTATAATAGTATAGCAGGGGATATTATCCCCTGCACCCCATTGTCCGTTGATAGTCTTTACAAGGCGGTAGTCTGCTTTCGCTCAGTCCCTGATTATATTCAGATCAATAATTGGCACGGATTCTTGCAAGGGCGAATATCATTCTGCCTGCTGCACGCCGATTGTTTCACATGGAACAATCCGAGATATATCTTTTGATACTCTTTTTGACGGCAATTTGACAGAAACGTGTGACTTTTCACAAATAAAGTTAATTATAATTGTAAGGTAT
>CADBQF010000429.1 GCA_902796705.1 Ruminococcus flavefaciens | reverse complement strand
AGCGTGACGTGTATCTTATACCATATCACAAGCCCCACGACAGGGACGACTGCACACAGCATCTTTACGAAATTCACTATCATCGATGAACATATGAACACGAACTTAGGTATATATATCATCGATATCATCGGTCTGTTGCGTTTGACCATTTTTATGCTCGATACAAGGCATCTGTTGAAGAATCCCCAGTATACAAGACCGACATTTATTATAAGAACGATATACTCTGTCTGCGTTCTGAACACGACAGCGTACACGAACAGATATATGAACATGAATAATGTAGGTTCAAGCACCCACCAGATACAGCCTATCGCAGAATTGGATATCTCTGCCTTTAGCTGTGCTTTTGCGGAATACATGATGTATTCCCTGTATTTAATGATATTGCGGATAAAATATCCCATTTTACCAAACCTTTCAATCTGACAGACCGATATACCTGAAAAGCTTGTCACAGCTATCACCGCTGCAAAGAGACATATGTTCCTCCCATACCTCGTCTATACGGCGGCGGTATTCTTCGTCTGCCCACGAATCGGCGGTCAGGACGGCTTCACGCAGTTCACTGTACTTCTTTACGTGTTTTCCCGGCAGCTTATCGTGATCTATATAAAGCCCACGTTCAGCCTTGTACTTTTCAAGGTCAGGACAAAACAGAACGATGGGAAGTTTTCTCGATAAATAATCATAGTAGATCGATGAATAATCGGTTATAAGTATATCCGCTACGTGTATAAGCATATCGGCACGGTAGGAAATATCGCTGTCATACTCCTTATGCTTTGAGTAGCGGTGAGTCTTTATAACGACCTCATATTCATCGGGAAGTTCATTTTTCAGCCGGCAGATCTCTCTCTGTCCGACAAGATAACCGTCCCGTGGACTTCCACGGAAAGTGGGAGCCCACAGAACTATCTTTTTATTGAGGTACTGAGGATAGAGCGTGTAGAAATTGTTTCTGAATGCAGCGATATAGTCTTTATTGAAATTGAAATCGAGCAGCGTGACTCCGCTGTCCGCAAAGACCTCACGGGGTATCCTCATCGCTTTTGACAGAGTATCCCCCACAAGAGGAGATGACACTGTGAATACATCGTAATTCTTATACTGTAAAGGGAAAACTCTCCCGCTCTCTTCAGGAGAGTCATAGCCTATTTTTTTCATAAGGCCGCTGGAGTGCCATAACTGCACCACCGTTGTGCCTTTTCTTTTTCTGCATGAAGACACAGGTATGAAGTTGTCGCTTATGAATACATACCTTGCCCTTGCATATAGCGGCATGAACCGCAGCATTGTCATGAATCCCCTCAGATGTCCGCCGAATGAATAATCACGGAAATACTCCTTTACCTTCACTCCGGGGATCTCACTGAGCTTTTTCCTGACCATCATCATCGATGTAGGCATTACTGACTGATGACCGTCCGCAAGGACAACGAGGTCCTTATCCACCGGTCTCAGGCAGCAAATGTAGTAAATGGGTGACAGAGCGAATTTACACATAAAATATTTCATTGCTTTGAACAACGATGCTTTCCGGGGTTTATGGAAAAGCTTCACGCATCGATCACCCACCTTATATCAAACTGAAAGCAATTCTGTATCTGTGTTGAAACTATCGATAAGTCTGTTGTACATAGTAACCATGTCTGGTGCTATCTCTGGTCTCCAGCCGAGAGCCATGAGCTTCTGTCCGCTCAGTCTCAGCTCAACATCGGGAGCATAACCGTATGTATTGCTGTTTTCGGGGATATCGAAAACAGTCTTTATAGCTCCTCCGGCTATCTTGTCGGAAACGAGCTGTGCCATTTCAGCGATCCTCATGGTACAGGCTTCGTTCACGATATTGTATGCTTCTGCACAAACGCCTTTGAGCATCACAGTGAGAAGTCCTGTAACGGCATCGGCAGTATAGCAGTAATTTCCGTATGATCTTCCTGCTGTATGGAGAACGATGTCTTTTTTCTCCATAGCAGAACGTGCGAACTGGGCGAAGACTCTGCCCTCGTTCTTATCGACACCTGCACCGAATGTCTGTGCAAGTCGTGCGATGCTCACCTTCACGCCGTATTCCGAAGCGTAGCAGACGCACATATTCTCGCACATTCGCTT
>CADBQF010000428.1 GCA_902796705.1 Ruminococcus flavefaciens | reverse complement strand
CCCTTGCTGCGTGCCTGTTCGTAGTTGTACTCGAAGTTCTTGTCCTTCTGGGTGATGAATCTGCCGTATCCTGCACGGAGGATAGCGTAGTCAACGCTTCCGTCGTTCTTGACATCGTTCCAGTTGATAGTCTTCTGCCACTCAGAAACGTCGATACCGGCAGCACCGCCCTCCGGAGTAGCCGGAGTCGTCACAACGGGCTTTATCGGAACTGAAACGCTCGTTGTTTCGGGAGTGTAGACATATGAATCAGGAGAAGCGAGGTAGGGATAGTTCACATAAGCGATATCCATATCAAGATCGCCGCTGATCCCGTCAACAGAACCCTTTGCAGTATACTGCCACATCTCGTAGTGGTCAGAGTAGTACGGTGAAGCCACATCGAAATTAGCTACCCATACATCGTACTTTTCACGTACTGTGTCGTATATCTTTGTGCTGAGGAAATTAACGTAGCTGTAAAGACCTGTGCGGTATCCCTTTGATTCGAGGGTAGAGCAGAAAGCCTCACATATAGCCGATACTTCGGCAGCGGAGAGCTTTGACTGGCACGGATCCTCGATATCGAAGTATATCGGGAACTGATACTCATAGTTCTTTATGACTTCATAGCATACTTCAGCTTCCTGCTTTGCTGCTTCAACAGTAGTTGCGTAGCTGTACCAGTAAGCACCGACAGCGATTCCGTTAGCCTGAGCCTGCTGAACGTTGTAATCGAAGGTAGGATCTTTCTGGGAGGCGTACTTTCCGTAGCCTGCCCTTACGATGACGAACTCAACGCCGGCTTCCTTTACCTTAGCCCAGTCTATCTTGCCCTGCCACTGAGAAACGTCGATACCTCCTGCCTTTCTGTAGTACATCGAAGGATCGGGAGTGAATGACGGCGGGAAAGAAGTCCTTGCCGGAGTAGTTGAAGTCGCATAACCCTTGTGGGCGTTGTAGATATCGAAAACATTGAACGGTTCCTGACTGCTGCTTGAAACAGTTGAGGAAACTGATGCAGCCGTGGAAGAAACAGTTGTCGAAGTTGTCTCAGATGCAGTCGTCGTCGGAGCTGTGGTCGTCATAACTGTAGTTGAAGTAGTTGTGATGCCCGAAAGTCCTTCGTCATACCAGTCGTCAGCCTGACCGCCTGTCAGGGTAGTGGTATGGGATACTTTACTTTCAAACTGAATTGTGTTATTATTAGTAGCAGGGAGGATGATATCCTCATCGCTCGCTGCGAATGCAGCCGGGGCAGAGGAAAGAGCGAATGCACCGGCACACGCACACGACAAAACGCCTGAAAGCAAACGATCAAAAAGCTTCATGATGTATCATTACTCCTTATGTAAAATTTCGCAAAAATTAACCGCAGTGCCTTCTGCGGAAAAATGACAAACCGGATAACCGGTGTAACCTTTTTGTAAATTATAGCATATTCTCCAAAATATTGCAACTACTAAAGGGATAAAAAATAAAAATCAATGCGAAAATTCGGCAGAGTGCATAAAAAATCCTGTGATATATATACACATTGTACAGTCTGAATATAGCCACGGAGGTCAGAAAATGGTTGAATTTTTTATTAATGAAAACGACAGCGGACAAAGAATTGACAAATTTATTACAAAAGCGTTGCCGCAGCTCCCCAAGAGCATGATGTACAGGCTCTTCCGCAAGAAAGATATCAAGATAAACGGCAAACGCTGCGATATATCAGCCGTACTTGCCGCCGGAGACAAGGTCACTGTCTATGTCAAGGAGGAAGTATCAGCCGGTAAGCAGCACGATATGTCCTTCATGAACTCCTCCGGGGAGATAGATATCGTCTATGAGGACGATAATATACTCGTAGTATCGAAGCCGGTCGGAGTCGATTCCCATTCCAACGGCACGAGCCATGAGGATACGCTCATAAACAGGATAAAGAAGTATCTCTGCGACAAGCATGAATATTCTCCCGAAAGCGAAAGCTCGTTCGCTCCCGCCCTTTGCAGCCGCCTTGACCGTAACACAGCCGGACTCGTCACAGCCGCAAAAAATGCTGCCGCACTGCGTGAGGTCAATCAGGCGATACGCAGCGGACAGCTCCATAAGATATATCACTGTATAACAGTATCGCCCCTTCCGCACAAGCAGGGAAAGCTCACCGCATGGCACAGAAAGGACGAGGGACGCAACATAGTCCGCATAGCAGACGAACCGTTCGAGGGCAGCCGTGAGATAATCACAGGCTACCATGTGCTTGCCGCAAAAGGCGGACTTTCGCTCGTTGAAGTTGAGCTTTTCACCGGACGCACCCACCAGATAAGAGCTCACCTCGCACACATCGGCTCGCCCATTCTCGGAGACGGAAAATACGGCAATATACAGGCAAACAAGCGGTACGGCGAATTCAGGCAGGCATTGTGTGCCTATTCGCTGAGATTCACGCTCGATGAAGCCTCACCGCTCGCATACCTGAACGATATCAGCATAGAAGCACCGACACCGGATTTTGAAAAGAAGTATCAGTTCGGCTGACCGACACGGTGACGGATATTGTCCTCCTTGAGCTTTCTGCCCTCAGCGATGAGAGAGAGCATCTTTTCACTGTCGGCGTTTTCGAGGGCATCACGGTACTGGAGGAGATTCCCGATGAGCGTATCAAGCTCGAACTGGAGGTTCTCACGGTTCTGCATAAAGAGGTCAGTCCACATTTTCTCGTTCATCGTAGCGATACGAGTCATATCCTGGAAGCTGCCGCCGCTGAATCCGCATTCGAGCTGGAGTTCCGGGCTTTTTACGTAGGCACTCGAAACGATATGGGCGAGCTGTGAAGTGTAGGCGATCATCTTGTCGTGATTTTCCGGCGAAGTTACGACGATCTTGCCTGCACCTATCTCCTTTGCAAGAGAAGCGAGAGTCTCCTTGTCGGTATCGGGATCATTCTCCTCAGCCGCAATGATGAAATTCGCCTTCACGAAGAGATCGGCTGAACTGTTGGCATATCCGCCGAACTCCTTGCCTGCCATGGGGTGAATGCCGATATAACGCAGACCGTTCTCTTCGGCTGTTTTTCTCATTCTCTCCGAGAACCTGCCCTTGATGCCGCAAACGTCGGTGACAAGGGTATTTTTATTGAATTTACCGGCATTCTCACGGAAGAACTTCTCGGAAGCCTCCGGGAATAGCGAGAGGATAACGAGGTCAAATCCGGAGAAATTTCCGCTGAATGTATCGTCCACAGCCACATCACGCAGAGCGAATTCCTCGATATCTTTGTTGATATCACAGCCTGTGACGTGGTGGTAGGTGTATTTTTTCATAGCCTTGCAGAGCGAACCTCCGATAAGGCCAAGACCGACAACAAGAATATTCATAGTAAAATGTCCTTTCAAAGAAATGATATAGTAAAAGCTGATCTAACCTGATGCAATATGATTATATCACTTTAAATCATCAAAGTCAATAGGCGAGCCTCAACAAAAAAAGATCGCCTGTTCTGCGTGCGTGCGTCGGAAGCAAAGCTTCCGCTTGCTTGTTTATCACATTTACATTTACATCCGCACGCACATCAACATAAGCATCTACATCTACATTTACATTAACATCTACATTTTCATTATCATATTCATATTCATTTTCATTTTCATATTCATTTTCAGCTTGATCTGCTTTAGCAAAACAAGCATTTGCTTCGGTATCGGCTGCATAATAAGCGACCGCCCTTAAAAAGGGCGGTCTGGTGTAAGGAGAAGTATGAACCTGACGGAAATATCCGCCGGGAATGAAATTATCAGTTG
>CADBQF010000427.1 GCA_902796705.1 Ruminococcus flavefaciens | reverse complement strand
ATCTTAACCAAATCTTAACTCCTTTCTTAACCGATTTCTTAACTATTCTATGCTACACTATATACAGAAACCAGTTAGGAGGTAATGACATGGAATATGTTTTCAGAACAGATCAACTATGCAAGCATTACAAACATTTCAAAGCACTGAACGGACTGACGATGAACGTTCCGAAAGGGGCTATCTACGGATTTGTCGGACGCAACGGTGCAGGCAAGACAACGCTCATAAGGCTTTTATGCGGATTGCAGTTCCCTACCGGCGGCAGTTTTGAGCTGTACGGAAAGAGCAGCAGTTCCTCAGACATCTCCGCAGCAAGACGTAGAGTCGGAGCAGTCGTTGAGTCTCCCTCGCTCTTTCCGGAGATGACAGCGGAGGAAAATCTCCGCTATCAGTACCGTCTTCTCGGTATGCCTGATTATGACGGTATACCGGAACTCCTGAAACTTGTCGGACTTGACGGTACAGGAAAGAAGAGAGCGAAGGATTTCTCCCTTGGAATGCGTCAGAGGCTCGGTATCGCAGCAGCACTCTGCGGCGATCCTGATCTGCTCGTACTTGACGAGCCGATAAACGGACTTGATCCGCAGGGAATAATCGAGATACGTGAACTTATCCTCAAGCTCAATCATGAGAGGAAGATAACATTCATCATCTCATCGCATATCCTTGATGAACTTGCCCGTCTTGCCACACATTACGGATTTATCGATTCCGGAAGGATAGTCCGTGAGATGAGTGCGGAAGAACTCGAATCCGCCTGCCATAAGAGCCTTAAAGTCCATGTTACCGATACATCTGCCCTTGCAGGTGTCCTTGATGATATGGCTCTTGAATACACGATAACCGACACGAGCCATGCAGAGACCTATGGCAGACCTGTGATATCAGACCTTGTATTCGCACTTGCCGACAAGGACTGCAAGCTCATCTCGTGTACTGAATGTGAGGAAACACTTGAAGGATTCTTTATTTCACTTGTAGGAGGCGGAAGCAATGAGTAAACTTATATATGCAGATATCCCAAGGGTGCTGAGATCAAAAATAACGCTCGGTTCTATACTGATAACGATATTCATGGCTGCTGCTTCTGTGCTGACTGCTGTATTGGACGCAGAGAGCAAGGGACTGGTATTCAGGATATCGACTAACAATCTCACATTATTTATTGCAATGCTCATGCCTATCTTTTCAGGCGGAGTTTCGATACTGATAATATCGACTGAATTTTCGAGCGGCATCATACGCAATAAGCTTATCATGGGACACAGCCGCAGGAGCATATTGTTTGCATGGACGATAATATATTCGCTTCTCACGCTTGTGACATATATTATATCAGTCTCAGCCTTTTTTATCACGCTGAAACTGAACGGCTGCACCATACCGGAGGGAAATACCGGGACTATCATCACAAATCTTATACTGATATTCTGTTTCGTGCTGAAATTCCAGGCTTTTTCGCTGCTCATGCTCTGTATATATCCTGATGCGAAATTAGCCGTGATATGCTATATGCTGAACAATATGACGATGCTGCTGCTTGTATTCGCATCTTTCTCGCAGAATTCAAAGAAGATAGTAAAAGCATTATCGAGGATATTCATATACGCATACACATCAAGCGATGATTTCTCATTCCTTACAAAGCCTGATACTCCGTGGCTGACAGCGTTATGTACGCTCAGTCTCGCAGCGGTCTATATGTTCCTCGCAGAACGCTATTTCGCTAAAAAAGATCTGAAATAATACAAAATATCACAGCTCCTCTGCTGCACTTAAACTTATTTAACTGATGCTTAATACTCAAACAACAGAAACGAGGTCGGGATATGCTCTATGTGATCTTCTCAGCTATGACAGCGGTGATAATACTGCTTCTGATAAAACTTCATCTGATAAAGAAGTCCGCAAGGGAGATCACTGACGATCTCGGCTCGATATCCGGTGATGATACCAACACAACGCTTCGTATCTCCTCCCGTGACAAGGATATCCGCCGCCTCGCCTCGTCCATAAATGTTACGCTCAGAGCTGTCCGGAAAGAGCATCTCCAGTATCATCAGGGAAATACCGAACTGAAAAACGCCATAACCAACATCTCCCACGATATCCGCACTCCCCTGACGGCTCTGTACGGCTATATCGATATGATGCAGAAAACGACTGATCCCGGAAAGCAGGCACACTATCTGTCTGTTATGAAAGACCGTGCCGAACTCATGAAACAGCTCACCGAGGAGCTTTTCCGCTATTCGCTCATAGTATCAGATGAAAGCGAAATGACAACAGAGCCGGTATTTATAAATCAGGTGCTTGCCGATTCGATCGGGAGCTTCTACCCGGCTCTCAAAGAGAAAAACATCACTCCGCAGATAAATATGACCGATGAACATATTATCCGCAATGCCAACAAGGAAGCACTTTCAAGGATCTTTTCCAATCTTCTCAATAATGCCGTGAAATACTCATCAGGCGATCTGCTGATAGAGCTTCACTCAGACGGTACGATAATTTTTGAGAATCACGCTCCCGGAATGACTCCTGTTCAGGTAGAGAGACTGTTTGACAGGTTCTATACAGTTGAGCAGGCAAGGAATTCCACCGGACTCGGACTCTCCATATCCCGTGAGCTTATCCGCAAAATGAACGGCTCGATCTATGCTTCCATAGAAGAAGAAAAACTAAGGATAACTCTAATACTTGCAGGAAGCTGAGCCGCCGTCCCCTGCTTTTTTCATTGCTAAGGGCTGAGCGAAAGCAGACTCCGCCGTCCGTAAAGACTATCAACGAACATAGCGGTCGAGCTGGCTTCACCTTCCGGAACGCCAGAGCCGCCGTCCCCTACTTTTTTTCATT
>CADBQF010000426.1 GCA_902796705.1 Ruminococcus flavefaciens | reverse complement strand
TGAAAGTTTTAGGAAGGGAGTTTGAGGGAGAACCCTTTTTCAAAAGGGTTTCCCTCATAAAATACATATCTCCACAAAAGCAAGCCGCTGTAAGCAATACTGTTATTTGGTATTCTGCAAGCTCCAGCGGAAGTTGAGGAGCTTAGCGGCTCTTGTGTTATCAAGCATATTGTTATTTTCGAGCTTGGACATATCGAGGTAGCGGTAATTGGTCTTTTCTTCCTTATTGCCGCCGAAGAGTCCTTTGAGCTTGGATATAGCACCGCCGGGAGTTTTCTGCACGACAGTACCGAGGTGATAATTAGCTCTCATGAAGTTGATGATATCAGCCGCACTTGTAAGGAGCTTATCGCTTACATTATACACGCCTGCGTATGTCATATCGTCTGCATACTTGACGAAGCAGAGAATGAAATCAACGAGGTTATGGACGCAGCAGAGCTGGAATCCGTACTGACCTTTTCCGTAGACGAACTTCTGACCGTCTTTCGGATCGGTTATCTTAGCAACGAGGTTATCAACAAAGCTATGTGTATAAACGGGAGAGAACCTGATTATACAGCACATAACTTCCTTATGGTGAGCCATTTCAGCGACGAGAGCTTTTTCAGAAGCGAACTTCATATTGGCGTAGTTCGTATTCGGTTTAAGCTCGCCGTCCTCACGTATAGGCTCTCTTGTCTTAGGGAATTCATACACCTGATCTGTACTGAGGAGTATAAATTTCGATACATTCTCCGACATAGCATAGCGGAAGATAAATTTATCGCACATTTTGGACATAGTCATCTCCTTCTCGGTGATGATAGGCCCTAAGTCGTTATCGACAGTACAAGCTGCATGAACGACTATATCGATCTTATTGTTCTCGAAGATCTCAGCATAGGCGTTCTTATCGGTCGGATCGGCTTCGATGAAAGAATAGTTCTCCTTGCCGTCATTGTAATGACCTTCTGTTGAATCGACAGCTATGACGATATTGCCTTTTTTCAATAGTCCGGAGCAGATATGCTGACCTATAAGACCGCATCCTCCTGTTACAAGAACTGTGTTCATATCGCAGCCCCCTTTCTGTATATATGGAAGATCCACGGTAAAACCGGAGCTCTTCTTAGTTTATTATATCATATATGCGGTATAAATTCAATAGATGATAAAAAAGTTAGCTTTTTACAACAAAAATTAGTTTTTGTACTTGAAATATGCGTATAATGTATTGACGAATGTGGTCGGATCATATATCTTCCGGTGTTAATTGATATCACTTATCAGGATCTTCGTTGATATCCTTGATATACTTCTCTACTGTCATATTTATAGAATCAAAAGTCTCGTTCCACGGCACGCCTCTTGCTGTAAGGCGGAGGCTGTCGTCGAGGAGTTTTCCGCAGTCAACGGAAACACCTCTTGAAACGTCGATAGTCGGGTTTGCGTCGGCAAGTTCCTGGATACTGTTTTTCATATCGACCATTTCGTCGGTCCAGCCGTAATCGACTTTCATCTGCTCGTCAGCGATAGCTCTTGTATCCTCATCGAGCAGAACGAATCTCTTGCAGTCGAGGTATTTAGCAACGCCCTCCGGATTATGACCGCCCTTTACGAGGGTATAAGCGTCCATTCCGACGGGGATATAGTATTCATCTGCTTCGGGATCTTTCGGCATCGGAACGAAGAACGCATCTTCACCGAAATTCTTCTTCCACTGATCCGGTGATGTATAGAACTGGTACAGACCGCACGGATAGAAGAGCGATTTGCCCTCACCGATATAAGCCGGCTTGTCAGTCCAGCCGTAGTCGCCCACACCGATTGCGATGCAGTTCGTCGTATAAAGCTCATAGATCCAGTTCTGGACACGTTCCATAGCCGGATCGCCTATATTGCTGACGAGCTGGCCGTTTTCGATAGCTACAGGCGGCTTTCCGATAGTATTCATAAGTCCGAACTCGAACCACCAGCCGTCGATACCGAAGCGGTTATTCTCCGGATCAACGAATTTCTGGAGAAGTTCCTCGAACGTATCCCAGTTCCAGTCGCCGTTGGCGTAGAGGTCAGCCGGATCATCGAGACCGGCTTCCTGAATGGTCTTTCTGTTATATATAACGACGCAGGCATCTCCTGTCGTCTGGACAGAGGCAAGGTAATGCTTGCCTTTCCACTGCATATCGTCATTGAAATCCTGAACGTCCTCCCAGAGCGGCGAGCTGAAATCGATATAGTCATCGAACGGCACGAAGCTCTTTACTGCACCCATAGGTATGGCATCGAGGTCGCCGGCGTAGAAGAAATCTATACCCTCATCGCCGTTTATGGCAGTTGAGAGAGCGTCATATCTCTTCTGGAAATCGACCGGCTTATATTCTATCTTTCCGCCGTATCTCTCCTCAAAAACGACGAGAGCGGTCGGTTTTGTTTTTCCGGTAGCATCGGGATTTATGTCCCATGTAGCCATCCACTTGATAGTCTTATTCTCAAGTTCACCGGTCAGAAGATCGTTAGATGTAGCATTTGAATTGATCTCGTCACGGACGGACGAATCAACATCTTTGTCGTATTTCGGAGCAGACTGGCTGCTGCTTTTATCCTTATCCCCACAGGCTGCAAACGGAACAGCCGCAGCAACGATCATTGCTGCAAAAAGTGCATTACGTTTTTTCATTTCAGAAACTCCTTTGCAATCAACTGAACACACATTTTGTCATTACGTATTTTTTTCATTATATCATTTTTTCAGTTGTTATGTCAATATTCATTTTTCATAGAAATTCACCTAAAATCTATGCACTATCACGGCGGATATATAACATATTGTATGATTTTTATTCATAAACCACGGCACTTTCTGCCGGAAGCTGCAAATGCACATCTGTCACGCATCGAACACACTTCACAGCCGTGACCGGACTGCTCAACAGGCTTCTGTGAGATACCTATAAGGGCTGTTACCGACTTGGTCGGGATAAGCAGACTGCTCTCCGTGACGGTCAGACCTATCCTCCTCTGTGCGTTTAGTGCATAGAGGAACTCCTTCTGCAAGGAAAGCGGAAGGTCACCGTAGCCCGGACTGAAACGCCATGTCCTGTACGGAGCATCTGCC
>CADBQF010000425.1 GCA_902796705.1 Ruminococcus flavefaciens | reverse complement strand
GTGGGGGAAGAACCTTTCCTCAGAAAGGTTTTCCCCCACTAAAAGGTATGAACTCCCTTATAAGCACCTGTCATACAGACGGGTGTTAGTTTTTGAGGGCTTTTTCGAGCCATACTTTTGCGATATCGAGGGCTTCGTACAGACCGCATTCCCAGTCGGCATTTTTAACGAAGGCGTCCAGAGGGTTGATGCTCTGGTCAGTTGACATAAGAACGACTTTCACCTTGGAAGTGATCGTGTCGTCACCGACTTTTTTCTTGTCGAGAATGTTTATGCTTATGACATACGGATCAGACATATAGCCGTAGTAGATCGTATCGCCGCTTCTAACGAGCGGATATCCTTTGTAAGTGTAGAAATTTTCAGTCATTGAATATCCTCCTTTTTATACCGCAGATCATTTCCAGGTCGTTACGTATTCCTCCCCGGTGCTGATCCTGCTTATATTATCGATAAGTGTGTCAACGTAAGATTTAGTACAGAAGTACTTGCTTTTGCCGTTTATTGTGATAAGTGATCTGAGTGTAGAATAATCGTAGAATTCAAACTTCATCTTCTGACCAGAATAAGAATCGGTATATTCAAGAGTTACCATAGGATCGTCGTCCGGTATCTCGGTATCGATCGCAAATTCTTCTGCGGCAGCACTGATAAGGAAACTGTAGAACTGACGGTAGCGTTCAGCGTCAAATTCTTCTCCGTTCCTTGTGACGGTGAAGTCTGTTGTCGAGACTTTTTCTTTTCCCTCGGCTTCAGGCTTTCTTTTTATAACGAATTTTTCGGCTTTATCTGCTGTTTTGATGCTGAGATCGGTGATGTTCCATACATACGAACCTATCATTATCCTTGAAGTGATATCGATAGGAGTGATCTCGCCCCAGCGTGCATCTGAAGCAGCGACGATATAGATGATATCAACGTCATTGAGCATAGCGTAGTAGCATTTTTCGCCGTCGTCGTTGGTGAAAGGTTCGCTCAGGCGGAGAACGTAGGTGTTTCCGTCGTCGCATACCATAGTGACAGTGCAGAACGGCTCGTTAAGACCTGCACCGGCGATATCTGATTCCTTGCAGTTCACGCTGTAGATGCCTTTTGCGTTGAGTCCGAACATACCGTTGGTGATATCGCTCGATCTCTCTACTGTGAGGTAGGCATCTGTAGGTTCTACCATTACGTGAGTTGCGGAAGTACCTCCGGAGAAGGCGTTTTCGCTGTTCTTTTTGTCATATTCAAGGAAAATATCGTAATCGAGATCCTGTCTCTCTATCCTCAGACTTTCAATTATAGGATAAGCGTCCTCGGCAGGTTCGGGAAGGATAGTCGTTTCGATAAAGTCCATTGTGGTCTTGGTGTAGTTTGCGAGATATGATGAGGGGACGGTATATACCGTATTGCTTCCGTCGAACATGACATACATATCAGCACCGGAGGGAACTCTGTCACCGATGAAGAATTTCTTCTTATTGCCGGAAGCGTATTTCACTTCGACAGTGACGGACGGATTTTCAAGGCCGAATTTTTCAAGATCGGTGCAGTTCTCTTCGATAATAGCCGTAGTCGTCATATTCCTTGCATTGTTGGCGAGAGTGCCTATAACGGAGGAATTGAGCGGTATGCCCTCAAATCCGTCGAGGGTATATCTTGTGACGGACTCATCTGATGCTTCGTCATCTTTGATAACGTGTATCTTTTCGTCAGCATTTGTTACGACAACGTCGATGATGACACCTTCGAGGTCGGCTGCTTTTTCGTCATGACCGGGAGTAAGTCCGCTGCCCTGTGCGGGCTGTGTAGTTTCCTGAACGGAGGTGCTTGCCTCGTCCGGCTGATCTTTTGGCTCTGTATATTTTAGAACGGCGAGACCACCGCCGAGTACGGCAACTGCCGCACCCAGTCCGATAAGTCCCTTGACAGATCTGTTCATCGGTTTCTTCTCCTTACATAAACTATAATGCCTGCTGCTGCAACGAGGAGCGGTATTATGAAGATGACGAATACTTTTATGACATTCTCCTGCTTTGCGGTAGGAGCGATGATAGCCTGCTGGAGTGCCTTTTCAGGGATAACAGCGGCACTTTCCTTGCCTGTCATGGTATTGAGCATACCAAGAAGAACGTTGGCGTTGTTGTAGGTGTTTGTCTGCTGGAGGAGAGCTGTGTATTCTCCGTCGTAGGTGAAGAACGAGCTTCCTATGACGAGCAGCTTGCTGGAGAGGACATCGACTCCGGCAGCAGTCTCCTTTGTGGAGATGACAGCCGCATTCCTTACGCCGGGAGTATCTGTGTAATTAGCTCCCTGTGCAAGAGGAGATGTGTAGGCTTTGTCTGTAGACTGGAGAACGGGAGCTGCAACGCTGTCGCCGTTCTTTGTGAGGATAGTGATATCCTTTGTGAGAGGTGATACTATCGGGAGAGCCTCATTCGGGAGGACTCCGACATATTTTGTATCTGCTATAGAGAGAACAGGCGAGAGGTCGTATGCGGAGTTGATGAGAGTCGTTATATAGTTCTGCTCATCGACGATGACAGCATTCTCTACCTGTATGCTCCAGTCAGCGAGGAACTCGTCGATGACGGGAGTATTCGTTGCTGTGAGGTTGGGTATGAAGAGCATCTCTCTCTGGTATTCACCGTCGTTGTAGAGGAAATCACCGAGCTTGTTGACGATATCGGAGTTGAAGTCAACAGCCGGCATCGGGATAACTGTGAAGTCGTAGTCATCGGGAGAAAGATCGTCTGATGCAAGGTCGATCTCTGTGCAGTCATAGCCGTTCTTCGAGAGGAAGTCTTCGAGGTTCTTTGCGATCTTCTCATAACCCTGACCGTATATCGGCTGACCGTTCATATTGAGAGCGAAAGCTGTACGGATCGGGTGGGTATCGGTAACGTTCATGATAGCAGAAGTAAGTGTGCTTTCACCGGCGAACACCATGTTCATGGAGGTCTGTGAGCTTGTCTGATCGGGCTTTATCATATTGATGATATCTTCCTGATCGAGTACCTTTACTCTGCCTGCATCGCCGTTCTGGGCGAAGACGATGATATTTCCCTCAGTGATATCACCGGAGTAGTATTTCTTGTACTTGGCGATGACATCGGGATCCTTGTTCATGTCGATATATCTGACGCTGATACTGCCCTCTCCCTGTTCTGCGTACATCTGGTACTTTTCGAGGATAACGGGGATCATATCATACGGCCACTCTGTCTTTACATTGTAAGCGGCAGCCATCTGCTTGTAGTAATTAGCAAGGCTCTTGAAGTCGTCCTTTGAGAAAGTAATGGTGATCTCAACGTCCTGTTTGAGGTCACGGAGGACTTTTATCGATTCGTCTGTGAGTTCGTATCTGTTATCGGGTGTGAGGTCTACCTTTATGGGCGATCTCTTTTCAACGATGCCGCATATGATGTTGAAGATCACGACGATCGCAATAACGAGTACGATCGCAATAATGGATATTGAACCGTATTTCAGTTTCTTGAAATTCTTTGTCTGCTTTGCGGAATCATTTTTTTCCGCTGTATCTTTATTACTCATCTGAAAATGACCTTCCTTTCCGTGTTATCAGCTCCAGCGTCTCTTCTCCAACACCTTTACTGTGAAGTAGTTGAAGAGGAATGCGGCACTGAGGAAGAATACGATGCTCGGAAGGCTGAATACTCCCTGTGTGAATTCGATATACCTTGAATAGAATGAAAGTGAAAGTATAGCGTCCTTGATATGCACGTTCGATATCTTTGCAGCGAACGAGTCAAAGAGATAAAGCACGAAGAGTGCGAGCATACTTGCAACGGCTGCTGCCATCTGGTTCTCTGTGAGTGACGAGATGAAGAGTCCGACTGCGATGAATGCTGCTCCGAGGAAAAGCATTGCAAAGTAGTTTCCGAGGAGCGTTGACCAGACAACATCACCGAGGTAGGCGAGTATGCCTGCATAGATGAATATGATGCTCTCAGCTATGGCAAAGAGCGTGAGTGCGGCAAAATATTTGCCGAGTACGATATCCCACAGGCTGATAGGTGCTGTGAGAAGTCCCTGATCGGTGCGGTTCTTCTTTTCTTCGCTCATGAGCCTCATGGTGAGGATAGGTATGAGGAAGAGAACTACTATGAACATCGATGCGAAAAGGGGAGAAGTATCTGTTCTTCCGGAGAGAAGAACTCCGTTGTAGAAGAAATATCCCGAAAGGAGATAGAACACGGAGAGGAACACATAAGCCACTCCGGAGATAAAAAATGCGTTCATTTCACGTCTGTATATAGCACCCATTATTCGTTGCCTCCGTTATCCTGATCTTCGCTGTCCTGCTCGTCTGTGCTGTCAGAGCTGCTGTCACTGTCATCTCCGGCGGTGTCGTCATCTTCCTCAGCGGCTTTATTCATAGCTTCGAGTTCGCTCTCGGTCACGAGTTTTATCCTCGTGGCGGGCTTTGCGGGCTGTTCTGTCATGCCGGCAGTATCGCCCATAGTGATCTTGAGGAAGATATCTTCAAGAGTGAGGTCAGAGAGCTGGAGCATGAGGATATTCCAGCCTTTGTCACGGCAGAGCGTATTGAGTTCACGGCGGATATCCGTATCCTCGTCAGCTTCGACATCGTAGTCGTAGATGCCTTTTTCACGCTCCATGTCGGCACGGACGTATTTTATGCCCTTTATGCCCCTGATAGCGGAAACTATCTCGTCCTTGTCCTTTGCAGAACGAGTGCTGCCCTCTATCCTGAGAGTCATCTTATGCTCGTTGGTGAGCTTCCGGGCAATCTCGTCGGCAGTACCGTCAGCGGCGACTTCGCCCTTGTTTATAATGATTATCCTGTCGCAAACAGCCTGTATCTCAGGGAGGATATGCGATGAAAGGATAACGGTATGACGTTTGCCGAGCTTCTTTATGAGAGTACGTATCTCGATTATCTGGTTAGGATCGAGTCCGACAGTAGGCTCATCGAGAATGAGTACAGGCGGATTGTTTATAAGAGCCTGTGCAAGACCTACTCTCTGTCTGTAACCTTTTGAGAGGTTCTTGATTATACGGCCTCTCACGTCGTTTATCTTGCAGAGATTGCAGACATCTTTGAGGTGGGCTTTTCTGGGGAGCTTGCATTTTTTAAGATCGAATACAAAGCTCAGATAAGCGTCAACGGTCATATCCACGTAGAGCGGAGGTATCTCAGGGAGATATCCGATGTTAGCCTTTGCCTTCTTCGGATCTTCGAGGATATCGACACCGTTTATGAGTACATGGCCTGATGTTGATGAGATATAGCCTGTGAGCATATTCATCGTTGTGGATTTTCCGGCTCCGTTAGGGCCGAGGAAGCCGAGTATCTCGCCTTTTTCGACCTTGAAGCTTATATCGTTCACGGCTTTTTTGTCGCCGTATTGCTTGGTAAGGTTTTTGACCTCTATCATTAAATTTCCTCCCTTATAGAAGTTCACATTTTCAGTGAGGCGGACTCTTCTGAAAAACGGCATGAGAAAGGAGCTTTCATCAGAAAGCATCTGTCATCATTGAGTGTGGACTTCTTAAATGAGCATTTACAGCAAACAGAATATAAGGAGTCTGCTGTTTGCCGATCCGCACGAAGCGAACATAAGTAAGCAGGTGTGCGAGGCAATTTAAATCATATCTACAGTCAGCACATG
>CADBQF010000424.1 GCA_902796705.1 Ruminococcus flavefaciens | reverse complement strand
CCGCTCACATCAAGAGAAGTAAGTCCCGAACAGTAATAGAACATACTCTCCATGCTCTGAACATTGCTTGTATCAAATCCGCTCACATCAAGAGAAGTAAGTCCGGAGCAATTAAAGAACATTGCTCCCATATCTGTGGCATTGCCTGTCTTGAAATGGCTCACATCAACAGAAGTGAGTTTGGAGCAGTCCGAGAACATACCTTCAAAGCTTTTTACTCCGGCTGTATCAAAATGGCTCACATCAACGGAAGTAAGCTCAGAACAGCCTGAAAACATTCTTCCCATGTTTGTTACTTTACTTGTATCGGCATTTGAAAGGTCTATCTTCTGGCAGGCGGAATAATCTCTGAACAATCCATAGCAGTTTTCCGGCAATACTGTACCCTTTTCAGCCACGACCGACTTGACGGAAGCTTTATACTCCAGATTGCTTATTTCTTCACGGGAAACAGCTCCCGTTAATGTCAGAACCCCTGTTTTTTTGGAAAAAGCAAAACATTCGGCAGAAGCATCAGCAGTTATTGCATTATCCCTGAACACAGGGGCATTATAACTGAACGCTCCTCCGAGCATACAGAGCGGTATCAACGCTGCAATTATTCTTCTTGTTTTCACAAAAACATCTCCCATAATCATATATATTCCTTTAAATTATACCAGAGATATTTTAATAACGTGTGAAATTTATGTGAATTTTTATGAGAAATATTATATTTGTTAAAAACGCTCAAAAAAGGGGGAAGCATAACTGCCTCCCCTTAAACACTAAACATTAATTATCTGAATAGGAATACTTCAAACTTATATCACTCTGCTGAATTGACAGAGGAGATAACTTCTGCAAGGAGGTTTGCCGGGAGCTGCTCGTATCTGAGGAAATCAAATGTGAAGCTTCCCATGCCTCTTGTGGTCTGGCGGAGATACATTGCGAAATCGTGCATCTCACGTACCGGGACTTCTGCCTGTATCATTGTTACGCCATGCTCAACAGGCTCCATGCCGAGGACTCTGCCACGGCGTTTGTTGAGTTCGCCCATGATATCGCCGGTGTTGTCGTCGGGAGCTGTTACTTTAAGCTCTCCTATCGGTTCGAGCATAACGGGATCAGCCTGTCTGAGTCCCTCCTTGTATGCGATAGATGCGGCTGTCTTGAATGCCATTTCAGAAGAATCTACCGGGTGGTATGAACCGTCAACGAGTATAGCCTTGAGTCCGACTACGGGGCAGCCTGCGAGAACGCCCTTCTTTACGGATTCTTCGAGTCCCTTCTGTACAGCCGGGAAGTAGTTCTTAGGAACTGCACCGCCGAAGATCTTCTCCTCAAATATGAGAGTATCGCTTACGCACGGCTCGAATTCAATCCATACATCACCGAACTGTCCGTGGCCGCCTGACTGCTTCTTGTGTCTGCCCTGTACCTTTACCTTCTTGCGGATAGTCTCCTTATAGGCTATCTTCGGAACTGTGAGGTCAACTTCGACACCGAACTTGCTCTTGAGCTTGGCAGCAGCTACTTCGATATGCTGTTCACCGAGACCGCTGAGTATCTGCTCCTTTGTATTGTCGTCCTGCTCGTATGTTATAGTAGGATCTTCTTCTGTAAGACGCTGCATACTTGCGGATATCTTGGCTTCATCGCCCTGAGCCTTTGCCTTTACAGCCATTGAATAGCACGGCTTCGGGAAAGTCATGGGAGCGAGCTTGACATTTTCGCCCTGTCCGCAGAGAGTATCGCCTGTATTTGCGGAAATCTTTGCAGCTACGACGATATCGCCTGCACCTGCGGCAGAAACTTCTGTCTGCTTCTTTCCGCATAGCCTGTAGAGCTTGCCTATCTTTTCAACTGCACCTGTAGTTGTATTGACTGTATCGCTGTTAGCGTTGAGAGTTCCCGACATAACACGTATCATGGACATTTTTCCTACGAACGGATCGGCAACTGTCTTGAATACATATGCACAGAGCGGAGCTGAATCGTCGCACTTTATCTCCTTGATATCGTCATCTGATGCTGCCTCTGCCGGAGCGACTTCTGCCGGTGACGGGAGGAGCAGCTCGATCTCTTTGAGGAGCATATCGATACCTGTGAGTTCTGTAGCTGATGTGCATACTACAGGGGTGATGATACCTCTGTTCATACCGTCGTGGATACCGTCGATAAGCTCTTTCTGGGTGAATGCCTCGCCCTCGAAGAATTTCTCCATAAGCTCATCGGAAGTCTCTGCAACGGCTTCTGAGATAGCGGCGATAAGGCCTTCGATACGGTACTCGAACTTTTCGGATATCTCTGCTGTGGGCATATCAGTCTCAACGGCATTGCCCTTTGCATCGTATTTATAAGCCTTCATCTCTATGAGATTTACATATGAAACTATCTGTCCGCCGCTTATAACAGGAACTACAACAGGACACACCGTCGGGCCGAAAACGGTCTTGAGGTCTGTGAGGACGTTGAAGAAGTTAGCGTCCTTGTCATCGATCTTCGTAACGACGAACATCTTTGATCTGCCCTGCTTTACGGCTTCGTCGTAAGCTTTTCTTGTGCCGACCTTAACGCCTGACTTGGCGGATACTGTTATCATGACCGTATCAGCGGCACGTATGCCCTCTATCATCTCTGCTGCGAAGTCAAAGAGTCCGGGGGTATCGAGTATATTTATTTTCAGTCCGCTGTTATCGAAAGATGCGAGCGAAGTGCTGATAGATATATGTCTCTTGATCTCTTCGGGATCGTAGTCACAAACGGTCGTGCCGTCGGCAGTTTTTCCGAGACGGTCAGCAGCACCGGCTTTAAACAGAAGAGCCTCTGCAAGAGAAGTTTTTCCTGAGCCGTTGTGTCCGGCGAGTGCAATGTTTCTCACTTTATTTACATCGTAGTCTTTCATAGTAGATTTTCTCCTCATTTCTGGATTAACGTCAGTTGTATCTGGATTTACATTTCAGTAACACTGCTGATACTTTAAAACTGCATGAATCAATTATAGAGCATTTTTTGTTAAATTGCAATAGTAACGTTAAAATTTCTGCATTTTATATCACTTCGCTGTGTTTCATTTGTACACTTTGTACAATAGAGAGAATGATAACATTTGTTCTCTTACCTGCCTGTAAATGCCCGTACAGCGATATCTGCGGCGGCTGTCAGCAGGGCGGCATAAAATACCGGCAGCAGGACGCATCTGATGGGGGATATCCTCGCTCCGGTGCATCGCTCCACCTTGACAAAGCGTGAGATGTTGCCTATTATGTTGCTCGCATAGTACGAAATGACTATCCCGTAAAATCCGGTGAACGGCACGAATATCAGGACTGCCGATATCCTCACGGCATATTCGGCAAGATAATTCAGCGACGAAAATCCCTGATATCCCATGCCCTTTATCATCGCTTCGAGAATGATCTCCATATAAATAAAGGGAACGACAGGCGATATCATCACTATCATTTTTCCGGCAAGCTCTCCCCCTCCGAGCCTGCTGCCTATCATGTCACCGAAACGCATAAGCACCGCCGCTGCCGATACTGCGAATATCATCGTGTACTCCGTCAGCCGGGAGGCAAGTTCTTTCAGCCGCTCCCTGTTCCCGGAAGCGGCGGCTCTTGCCGATTCACTGACTATCATTCCCGATATCGAGCATAATATCACCGACGGGAAAAATAACGCCGGTATGACTATCGCCTCAAACACACCGAACCGGCTCAGTGCCTCGTCAGCAGAATCTCCGCTCTGCCGCAGACATATCGGTATGAGCATATCGTTCGTGCTGCTCAGTGCCGCTGTGAGCAGACTTCCGCCCATTATCGGGAGAGCGTATCTCACGTACTCCGTGAATCCTGACGAACATAGCCCGGACGAGGGTATCTTCAGCTTCATATATACTATTATACAATAGAGGAATGAGAATGCGTTCCCGGCGACTGCTCCGCTTATGAGTATGCGGCAGACTTCCTCCCTGCCCGGTGTGCCGCATGAAAGCGTCATAAGCACCACTACAGCCGACCTGACCGCAAATTCGAGTATGTCCCCTGCCCCGGCTGCCGAGGCTTTCCGGCAGGCATTGAAATATCCCTTGAAGCAAGCCGATACTGCTCCCGTGACGAGTGCCGCAGGCATGAGTTTAACTGCCGCCGACAGATCAGCTCCCTTGAAGAAATATCTGCAAACCGTTCCCGAACACGTCAGCAGCACCGCCGATACAGTAAGGCTAAGTATCATGCAGAAACAGATACCGTGCATAAGCACCCTGTCCGGTGCGGGATCAGGCTTCCCCAGTTCCTCCGAGATAAGACGGCTCGTACAGAGAAAGGCATTTCCGCCTGACAATATCACGGCAAATCCGAGGAACGAGCCGGTCAGCGAAAGAACTCCGACCGCCGCCGCACCGAGTCTTTCCGTAATGAACACATTCAGCATGAGGGAGGCAGAATCAAGTATGAGCTGCATCGTCATCAGCAGGATCGTGTCCCTTATCATTTTTCTTCTGAACACTGGATACCTCCGATATAGTTGATAGTCAATAATATGGCATCGGAGGGAAAAATATCACAATCGGTACTCATAAAGAAGTTTATACCTTTTAGTGGGGGAAACCTTTCTGAGGAAAGGTTCTCCCCCACACAATGCCAACAACTTAAGCGTTAACGGCATTTACCCCGCATAAGAAATCAAATAGAATATTTAGGACAAAACACTTTGCGCTGATGAGAAAATTCCGGACGAGGAGCAGACCTGCCTTTAATGACAGGCACAGGTTGTTTCAGGCATAGCAATATAAGCTGCCGGCAAATATCAAGAGCCTTTCCTGCAAACAGCAGCATAGCAGACAGTCGATAT
>CADBQF010000423.1 GCA_902796705.1 Ruminococcus flavefaciens | reverse complement strand
CGCTATCGAGTACCTCGCTCCTTATCTCAAGCAGCAGGGCTGGCAGATAGTTTCAATATCCGAAATGTTCGCAGTAAACGGCAAACAGCTCGCCGGCGGTGTAGTATACACTGGCTGCTGATGAACATAACTCCTTAAATATTTTTAATCCAGCATTCTCCAATTTTTAATATCCCCTGAAAGGCAGCCGTTTCATCACCACGGCTGTCTTTTTTTATTGTCTGTTTTGAAATAAAAATCAGCATGAGAATTGTGTAGTTCTTACAAAGGTTATGCGAAACTATTTACAAAAAATATAAAGTATATTATAATAAAAGAATCAGGGGAGGTGGGAATATGATAAAGAATCTGTCAGGCGACTTTGAGACGGTCGAATATGATGCAAAAAAGTACGTCATGCTATATAATAATACCGATAACGAAGCTTATCCGGTACACTGGCATAACGCCGTCGAACTCATCATGCCGCTCAAAAATGAGTATATCGTAAATGTCGGAGGCGTAGATTTCTGTATTCCCGAAAATGATGTTTTGATAATTCCGCCCGGTGATCTGCATGGAATGCCTGCGATACCGGGACGCAGACTGATCTTCCAGTGCGATAATGCGGTGCTTGGTGATGTACCGGCACTTGAATCGGTCATGCGTGCGTTGGCTGTACCGCTCATGATAAACGATGAGTACGACAGGGAGGTGCATCTTCTCGCAAAGAAGACGATGCTCGATTTCCTTGAATTGTACAATTCAAAATCAGAGCTGTCTGACGTTAAGATCTATACTTCGCTTATCAATCTTCTGACAGCGGTGAGAGAGCATCAGCTCGAACAGAGCAAGCACAATCTGACCGTCAATGAGGACGAGATAAACGAGTACAGCGAGAAATTCGGAGCAGTCCTGAAGTATATCGACAATAATTATATGTACGATATAACGCTTGACCAGCTCGCAAACGTCGCCGGATACAGCAAATATCATTTTTCGAGGATATTCAAACAGTACAATTCCATGTCGTATCTGCAATACATAAACGCAAGGAGAACAAAAGCGGCAGAAGTGCTTCTGCTCGATCCGGATATGCCTATCACGGAAGTAGCTATGCGTGCAGGATTCAAGAGCCTTACAACGTTCAACAGGATCTTCAAGGACATAAAGCATTGTACTCCGACGGATTTCAAGAAGCTGCTTGAATTTTCAAAAAAGAGCCGCACTCTGTGAGTGCGGTTTTTATTTAACGCAAAAAGCGAAAAAGTCCGCTTTGCGTCCAACCGGAATTACTCTGCCTTTATAAAAATATTATCGCTGATAGGTCAAATGTGAAAAATGTCCAAAAAACACTTGACATTTTTTTGTGCTATAATTAATTTGAAGAAGTAGAAGCAAATATACTTCACGAAAAAGATAAGGGGTGATCCTATGAAAAAGAACAGATTATTAGCAGGACTTGCCTCGGCTGTGATGATGTGCAGTCTCGTTTCTGCAATGCCGGCAAGTGCGAATTTCACAGGCTTCGTTGACAGGAGCAGTATCACCGACGTAAGAGCGGGATACAGTGAAAAATACACCGCCGCTCCGGAACTTCTCGGCATTCTTGACGTAATGCCGGCATCTCAGGGCAGCTACACAGGCGTTTATGTTACACGCACAGAGAAAAACCTCACGGGCATCATTGCCGAGATGAAGTATTACGATACTGTCTCCTACGTGGTAAATGCCGATGATGCAACGCTTTCTGCGATAGCAGCAGAGGTCGAGACTCGCTTCAACACCGACAGCTCCGCACCTGCTGTCAAAACGCTTTTCACTGGAAATATCGTATGGCAGGATAAGGAGACTTCCCGCCTCACAGAAAAGCCCGGCATCAGATTCAGGTTCACCGGCTCTGACTCCGGCGAAAATATCGCTCTCGCAGATCAGATAGGCGAGTATATCGACGCAAACTATGACCTCCGCAGAGCCGACGGCCTGTTTGATAAGTATACTTACGAGATAGGCTATATAAACTGGGAGTCTTTCAGCACAGCCGGCGAACTGACAGACGGGCAGATCGCTTCGATAAACGCATACCTCGCAGAACAGGGCATTAACGCTGAAATTTCAAGCGGCGGAGATAACCTTGTATTCGATATGGGCGAAGATGTCACGACCGCTCAGAAAGCCGCTGCTGCCTCTTATATGAAGGAAAACTACGGCTCTTATCCCGAAGTATTCTTCCAGGCATCAGCCGCAGAACAGCCGGGTGCTGTCGTGTATTCCTACGAAAAGGAGATCGACTATCCCGCCGGCGATGCCAACTGCGATGAAAAAGTAGATATTGCCGACGCTGTCGCTATAATGCAGTATCTCTCGAATCCGGAGAAATATCCGCTCTCGGAAAAAGGCTATAAAAATGCCGATATAGACGGAAACGG
>CADBQF010000422.1 GCA_902796705.1 Ruminococcus flavefaciens | reverse complement strand
GGATCAGTTCGGAGATAAAAGCCTTTCTGTCAGAACTGCCCTGACCGGATATGCCTGCTGTTTCAATTTATATTCAAGGACAAAAAAGCACCTGCTCCGGCAGGTGCGATTTTTATTAATCATTGTTCATTTTCGGCAGCCAGTATACGATAAACTCGTTCATTTCCTGTTCGTTCAGTCCCATGTATGTGAGCTTTTCTTTGAGGAAGGACTCGGTATCGCTTCCTGCAACACAGAAACCCCTTGAGAGATCAAAGCGTGTACTGCAGCCGGCTGCATCCCAGAACGGTGATGAGATCGTTCCGTACAGCACGAATGTAAATTTTCTGCAAACATTTCACGCTATACAACGTATATGCATTGAACGGCGGCACTTTTCTGCCCTTTTGTGAAGGAAGGTGATATTATTTTCACATTGACAGACCAGAAAGCAGCGTCCTGCTACGCTCATGCAGATGCCGGAGAGAGAGCAAAAGCTCTGGTAAGCGTTCTTGAAGACATCGCATATATGAGCTTCACGCAGGAGCAGCTAACGAAAAATCTCACACTGCTCCGTCAGGCGGCACGGGAGGCAGATGAGATGAGATGTTTTACCCGATGCCTTGAAGCCGCTAAGCAGAATATTGCTCCGGCTGATATGAACGGTCTTGAATGGCGTTTCAGCTATTGCCTGTCTGACTTTACCGAAACGGAAGAGCCGTACAGGGAAGTTTTCGGTCAGCCGACTGCTTTCCTGAAACAGAGGGCACTGGAGCGTATCAGCATCGAGGCCGCACGCTGCGGTTTCAGGGGATTCAAGAAGATGTATCAGGCGTAAGAAAAGGGTATGCGTCAGGTAAAAGAGAGATCGCTCACGCTCATGAATCCCTCGGATTTTCCGCATCAGCCGATAGAGCTTGAATGCGGCGAATGGCACTGCGACAGCAGCGGCGTATCAAAGATCATGAAAGACCGTGAGGAAAGTGCCTGCCTCCACCCTATCATGCCGGTAGAGAGGCTTGTCAATATCGACACCGGCGAGGAGAAGCTCAGAGTCGGATTCTATAAGAACGGCATCTGGCGTGAATTCATAGCCGGCAAGCTCGACCTGTTCGATGCGTCAAAGGTGATAAAGTTTGCGGCACTCGGCGTTTCGGTCACCTCAAAGTCGGCAAAGCTGCTCTCGGAGTATCTGTGCGATATCGAGACGCTGAACCCGGACATCATACCCGAATCCGGCTCGGTCGGAAGGCTCGGATATATCGGGGACGGAAGCCGTTTCTCGCCTTACGTTGATGACCTTGTCTTTGACGGCGATGCGAATTACCGTGATCTGTACGCAGCCGTCACGTCATGCGGCGACTATGATGCGTGGCTTTCTGAGGCAAAGAAATGCCGTTCCGACTCGCTCACGGCACATATCATGCTTGCGGCTTCGTTCGCCTCTCCCCTGCTCTGCAAGATAGGCTGTCTGCCGTTCTTCGTGCATCTGTGGGGAGTGGAATCGGGAACGGGAAAGACCGTCGCCCTCATGCTCGCAGCAAGCGTCTGGGGCGATCCGGAGACAGGACGATATATACAGACGTTCAACAGCACACAGGTATCGAGCGAGCGAACAGCGGCTTTCCTGAACAATATCCCTCTCTGTATCGACGAATTACAGCTCAGCAGGGACAGCCATGGACACAGCCGGTTCGACGTTTACCAGCTCGCTCAGGGTGCAGGACGCGGCAGAGGAAACAAAGCCGGCGGCATCGATACAGTTCCGACGTGGAGCTTATGTATCCTTACGACAGGCGAATCTCCGATAGTTCAGGAAACTGCCGGAGCAGGAGCGGTGAACAGAGTCATCGACATCGAATGCAGTGCTTCCGGGAACGTTATCAGGGACGGATTCACGACTTCCTCGGTCATCAGGCAGAATTACGGCTTCGCAGGCAGAAAATTCGTTGAAGCTCTGACAGACGAGGTCACAGAACAGGCACGTATCCGGTACAACGAACTTTTCAGGACGCTCTCAGCCGGAGATTCTACAGAAAAACAGGCTATGGCAGCGGCGATGATAGTTCTTGCGGACGAGCTGGCGGACAGATTCATATTCAAGACCGGCAGGACGCTCACAACGGAAGATATATCGGGCTTCCTGAAAGCAAGATCGGAAGTTTCAGCCGGACATCGAGCCTATAACTTCCTGTGCGACTGGGTAGCGGTCAATGCGAGCCGATTCCAGGCTTCCGACAACAACGGCGAATTCTGGGGCAAGGTCGATACGCTGCAGAACAAGGCGTACATTATTTCGGCAGTATTCAGAAAGGCTCTGACCGAAAACGGCTTCAACGAGCGTGCGGTCACTTCGTGGCTGCGGTCGAATAATCTCATCGAGCCGGACAAGGACGGTAAAAATACAAAGTATACCTCGGTCAGCGGACGATATGCGAGATATGTCGTCATGCAGCTTGCAGATAACAATAATTCAAATGCAGCAGCTTACGATGAGTATACAGAACTGCTTTAAGCTGCACCTCATATTGCACATGGGGTGCAACTCCAGAACGACGCAATATAGCGGAAAAACCGGCTTTTTTCATATAGTTGCACCTTTCCCCCGCATATACACTGTAATTATAAACTGTATATACCTTATATGATATATATGTCTGTATAATATAAAGAAATATATTAAACAGGTGCAACAGTGCAACTAACACCGGTAAACGCCTGTATTCCGGGGAAAATCATGTTGCACCCCACCGGTGCAATTCAGTGCAGCAGGTGCAACAGGGAGCTGTTCCTTTCCGGACAGCTCCCCTGATGCGTAAAGTATATTATTTCCTGTGCCGGAGGTCATTCTTCTTCTGCGGTCATCTGATAATTATGACCGGTCTTTTAGCTGTATCGAGCCGTTTGATGATATACAGCATATCATCTTCGGGAACAGCCGCTTGAATCAATCGTTATGACCTGCTGAGAACTGCCGATATCGCTGAACGACAGACCGTATTTTTCAAGGTAACTGCTGAGGTCCATTCAGTAGAAGCTTATATCATGCTCCTCTACCCAGCCGTAATAATCACCGTCATCCGAATCGTACAGCTCATACCAGTATTCTGTGCCGTCAAAATACTGGTTCACGGCAGTTACGTGCCAGCCGTGCGTAAGATCATGTCTCTCAAATGAAGCTGCTCCGCCGTCGATGATGTAGGAGCGTGAAAAACCGTCGATCTTCCTTCCGCTTGGTGAATAGATAGTGCCGTATCTGGTGCATGATGTAACAGATGAAACGCCTGAAGGCGGCAGGCTTGGTGCACCATTATAGCTGATACTTGCCATGTCTCCTGCTGTTCCGTCTGCATTATACGGTGTAACACAGAAAACAAAATTTGAAACCGTGGAACCGTCCTCATAAGTATATGTTCTGTCATAAGAAGTTCCTGATTTACGCAATGTATTTCTCTCGCCCTCGCAGTCTGCGTATATTTCATATGTATAATAGGAGTAGTTCCCGTTTACCGTCATAAGCAGACAAGTGCCGTTCCCGTTGACAGCCTGCGGCTCTACCGAGACAGAAGCTGTTGCTCTGGCTGCGGAAGAATTCGTGGTTTCCTGCATCGGACTTCCTCCGAGTTCCTTTATAAGATCATCTTTATACAGACCGTCGATGCTGTTATACATTGAGCTGTCGTAAATACTGAATCCATACTCCTTGAATGCTTCGAGCAAATTTGCATAGCAGTTCGTTGTCTCTCCGTAGACTTTGCTTACATTATCCGTACCTTCGGCAAATAATTCTGTACCGTCAAAGAATATTTTCCAGTCAGCCGTTCCGCTTCCTGCATCCGTGAAAGTGATGGATATATCTATCTCTGACAGATCATCCATTGAAATATAACCCTGTGAGCTTCTGTAGGCATAATTGTCACGGTAATAGATGTATTTCTTTCCCATGCTGCCGTCAACGCTGAACATCACAAAATTATCAAGAGCCATGAAACTGCCGAAACTGTGTGACTTTACTGTACTTCCGTCACAGTAATACAGCTTGAATGTCATATCCGAAACATCGGGAATTATCATTTCATTTATACCGTCGCTGTTGAGGTCAGTGAGGAATCCTCTGTGAGGCGGAATGAATTCCATAACGTTTATAACTTCAAGATACTTGCTGTAAACTTCTTCCTTACTGAGAGCGGCGACTATCCTGTGAACCTTTTCCGCAGGAGCTGATCCTGTTTCTGTTTCCGAAGCTGCTTCTGTTGATTTTTCGTCAGTGACTTCTGCTGTAACATCTGCTGAAACACTGCTGCCGTCCGCAGGCTCGTTATTTCTGTCCTTTAACAGGAACATTCCTCCAAGAACAGCTATACCCAAAAGCAGTATCACTATGACCGCCAACAATATCGCAATCGTATCAGGCTTCCTATGTTCCGGATACTGCCGTAAGTCTGACTGCTGCTGTGCCGGCGGCGGATAGCTGTAATTGTTCTGATACTGCATCGGAGGCGGAGCATACTGACGCTGATATGACATATCCTGTGACTGAAAGCGTGTTCCGCCTGTATTCTGAGGTGAAGCAGAACGCTGCGGCGGCATTTCATCTGCCTGACTCATCACACTGTTATTATTGTTATGAGGAGTTGAATATTCTTCTTCCGAAGGCAGAGGTTCAGATAACACCTCTGTATCGGTTTTATCCGATGCGTCTGTTTCCTGTTCCGTATAAACAGCCGTTTCAGACGCTTCAATGTTGCTTGAATGCTCCGTATCGTTCAGGGTATCCTCCGCTGTATCGGCATTATCCGATGCATCTGTTTCCTGTTCCGTATAAACAGCCGTTTCAGACGCTTCAATGTTGCTTGAATGCTCCGTATCG
>CADBQF010000421.1 GCA_902796705.1 Ruminococcus flavefaciens | reverse complement strand
GAAGATCATTTTCAGGTGCTTCAAAAACTCGGAGGAGCGGAGATCGCCGCTATGACAGGACTTTTTCTCGGAGGAGCATATTATCATACCGTCACGGTCATAGACGGAGTGATATCAGCCGCAGCAGCAGCTATAGCCTGCGGTATACAGCCTCTCTGCCGGGAATATATGCTCGCATCGCATTGTTCGGGAGAGCCTGCCGGAGAGGGGCTTCTTGCATTGTGCGGAGTTTCTGCACCGATAAATGCCGGACTCCGGCTCGGTGAAGGAACGGGAGGGATACTTCTCGTACCGCTCCTTGACGGAGCTGCCGCACTTTATAATGATTCACACAGATTTGATGATACTTCGATAGAAAGGTATGTTGAACTCAGATGACTACACTTATCACAGGCGGTTCTAAATGCGGAAAATCGAGTTTAGCTGAACGGTCGCTCGACGGTTTCAGCGGAAAGAAATTCTACATAGCTTCGATGATGCCTTTCGGGGAAGATGCTCATGAAGCTATAGAACGCCACCGGAAAATGCGGAGCGGCAGAGGGTTCACTACGATAGAGAAATATACTGATATACACGAAATCGAAGTTCCGCCCGGAAGTGCAGTCCTCCTTGAATGTGTTGGAAATCTCTGTGCTAATGAGATGTTCAGCAGCGATGCTCTCAGACTTCCGGCTGACAAGATAATCAGCGGCATACAGCACCTTGCATCTCAGTGTGAAAAACTCGTCATCATAACGAATCAGGTCGGAAGTGACGGGATATCATACGAAGAGGGAACGGCTGCCTATATCCGTGAAATGGGAAAGATAAATGCAGGCATAGCTTCATTTGCCGATAATGTGATAGAATGTGTATACGGTATCCCTGTTGTTCTGAAAGGAGAGATGATATGCTGAATTCAGTATTCTCCGCATTTCTGATGTATTCACGCATACCAATGCCGAAAGTCGAATGGAGCGAAAAGAACCGCCGCTATGCTCTGGGATTTTTTCCGCTTGTGGGAGCTGTCAGCGGTCTTCTGCTGATGCTATGGAGAGTCGTATGTACATGGCTTGGAACAGGTCAGTTCATATTTGCAGCCGGAGCGGTATTTCTTCCTGTTCTTGTGACGGGAGGGATACATCTTGACGGTTTCTGCGATGTTTCCGATGCCCGTGCTTCATATGCAGACAAGGAGAAAAAGCTTGAGATAATGAAAGATCCGCATATCGGTTCATTTGCCGTGATGAAGCTTTGCCTTTATCTGATAATACAGACAGCACTTTTTTCGCAGATATACTCACTTAAAAGCACGGCTGTCACTGCGTGCAGCTACGTTCTGTCAAGAGCGGTCAGCGGAATGACGGCAGTTACGTTCCGGTCAGCGAAAAACAGCGGTCTGCTTTACAGCTTTACGAAGCCTGCACACAAGAAGATAACTCTCGCAATGGAGGCAGTATTTGCATCTGCGGCAGTTATCGTGTCGGTAATTTTATCGCCTGTGCAGGGAATATCAGCGTCAGCGGCGGCGGTGCTGGTGCTTTTATATCACAGGTATGCAGCATATCGGGATTTTGGCGGCATCACGGGCGATCTTTGCGGCTGGTTCTTGCAGGTATGCGAGATAGCTGCACTTGGGGCGATAGTTTTTCTGAAAGGATAACAGCTTTATGATAATGATAACAGGCGGTGCATATCAGGGAAAAACAAGATATGCTTCCGGGAGATACGGCATCGGCAGGGAATATATGGCGGACGGGAAAAACTGCGATATCTCCGCTGTTTCATCTTTACGCATGATATTTAACTATCACGAACTTGTAAAGCGTCTCGGAGATGAATGTATCGGATTCACACAGGAATTATGCAGAAACTCTCCTGAAATGATAATAGTCATCGACGAGATCGGCTGCGGTATCGTTCCCGTTGAAAAGAGCGAGCGTGTATGGCGTGAAAATGTCGGAAGATGCGGCTGCATCATCGCAGAGAATTCAGAGCTTGTGATACGTGTTGTCTGTGGTATCCCGACGGTGATAAAGGGAGATGCTCGATGAGGATCGTATTTATAAGGCACGGAAAAACTAAGGGGAACCTCAGCAAATGCT
>CADBQF010000420.1 GCA_902796705.1 Ruminococcus flavefaciens | reverse complement strand
CTGACGGGACGCTCTGGCAAGTCTTGCCGTAAACGATAGCTATCGTGAGCGTCCCGTCAGGGGAAATTTCATGTTAAAAGTCTTTGGCAGGGGGTGTGGGGGAGAACCTTTCCTCAGAAAGGTTTCCCCCACTAAAAGGTATAAATTTCTTTATAAGCAGCGAGTATATCCGGAACATACCGCTCAGAGGAGCAAAGATCATTCTGTAAGGTAAACTTCGCTGTTCGTGCCGTAGAAAATATCGTCCCTGAAAGCGAGTTTCCGGCAGATATCTTCGATAAGCTCCCAGTTGTCATCGAGAGCGAATTCATAGCTGTGTCCCCAGATGCAGAGAACGGCAGGCCTTTCTCCATTGCAGGCGAGGAATTCATCTATCAGTCCGGAGATGCCTTCATATCTGTGACGGCATGAAGCCGGATACGCAAGAAGCTCCTCCGGTACGTCAAAGCCGTGAGAATCGCAGCAGGTACGGGAATATTCTATACCGCATTCCCTGACAAGAGATATAATCCGCTCATCAAAAGCACCATAGGGATAGGCCATACCACGTATATCTTTTCCGAATATACAGCTCAGTGCAGCCTTGTCGGAGAGTATCTCCTGCCTGACAGCATCGTCATCAAGCTTTGTAAGATCACTGTGAAACGCACAATGAACAGCGATCTCATGCCCTTTGTAGAGTTCAGGCATCACGTCGGGAGTCAGTCTGTTTATGCGTATACCCTTATCAGAGAGCCAGCCGCCGTCTTCATTCATCAGACCGCTGTTGAGGTTGAAGGTGCATTTCATGCCGTATCTGTTGAATATCTCAACGAGGCGGATATCATGTTCAGTTCCGTCATCGTAGCTGAAAGTGACTGCTTTATTTTTACCGTTCCACATATTTACCTCCGTAAAAGACAAGCTGCCGCCGGAGCAGCAGCTTTTCAGAGATTACTTTTTGATAAGAGACTTTCCAGTCATTTCAGCAGGCTGGGGGAGTCCCATGATCTCCAGCATTGTAGGAGCAAGGTCAGCAAGAACGCCGCCGTCCATAAGCTCGCAGTCATATCCCACGCAGAAAAGCGGAACAGGATTTGTAGTATGAGCTGTGAAAGGACTTCCGTCGGGTTCCATCATCTTGTCAGCATTGCCGTGATCGGCAGTAATGAGAGCAGCACCGCCCTTTGCAAGGATAGCATCTACCATGCGTCCTACGCAGGCATCAGTAGCTTCAACAGCCTTTACAGCAGCATCGAAGATGCCTGTGTGGCCTACCATGTCGCAGTTAGCATAGTTGAGGATTATAACGTCATACTTGTCGGAGTTGATAGCATCAACAACAGCATCGCAAACTTCATATGCACTCATTTCGGGCTTGAGGTCGAATGTAGCGACATCAGGAGACTTGATAAGTATGCGGTCTTCACCCTCGAACTGCTTTTCCTCACCGCCGTTGAAGAAGAACGTAACGTGTGCGTACTTCTGAGTCTCTGCGATACGGAGCTGAGTCTTGCCGGACTTTGAGAGATATTCGCCCATAGTCATAGTGAGCTGCTCCGGAGGATATGCAACAGAAACATTAGGCATAGTTGCATCGTACTGAGCCATGCAAACGAACTTTACAGGGAAGAAGCCGTTCTTTCTCTCGAATCCGCTGAAATCGGGATCTACGAATGAACGTGTGATCTGTCTTGCTCTGTCAGGGCGGAAGTTGAAGAAGATAACGCTGTCGTCAGCCTTGATCTTGTCACCGCCTGCGATAACTGTCGGGAGCATGAATTCGTCTGTAACTTCGTTGGCATAGGAATTCTTTATAGCCTGAACGGGATCAGTCTCCTGAACGCCTTCGCCGTAAACGAGTGCAGAGTAAGCCTTTTCAACTCTGTCCCAGGCGTTGTCTCTGTCCATTGCATAGAATCTGCCGGAGATAGTAGCTATCTTGCCGAGACCGATCTTGCCGAGCTCAGCGACAGTCTCTTCCATGAATCCGGCTGCTGATGACGGAGGAACGTCACGTCCGTCGAGGAAAGCATGGATATACACCTTGTCCAGACCGTTCTTCTTAGCCATTTCAACTATACCGAAGAGATGCTCCATATGGCTGTGAACGCCGCCCGGAGAGAGGAGTCCCATGAGGTGGAGGGAGCTGTTCTTTTCCTTGCAGTTGTTCATAGCGTCGAGTATAGCCTGATTATTGAAGAAAGTACCGTCCTTGATATCCTTGGATATCTTGACGAGCATCTGGTAAACGATACGGCCTGCACCGATATTGGTGTGACCAACTTCGGAGTTACCCATCTGACCGTCCGGAAGACCTACATCGAGTCCGCTTGCTCCGATGAGAGTATGCGGGCAGGTCTTGGCGTATTTCTCGATATTTGGCTTTTTAGCAGCTTTGATAGCGTTGCCGTATGTATCGGGATTATAGCCGAAGCCGTCCATGATTATAAGTGCTACGGGTTTTTTTGACATATTTATCCTCCTATGATATTGTTGAGATACTGATTTTTTTGTCGATATAATAAGGGATATTATTATCTTCGCATTGTTATTCAGCATCATATTTAAAATGCAATGGCGGAGATTCTCCGCATAAAGATTTATTTGCTTGCTATTGCTTCGCCTGCATCTTTGTAAAAGATGACAGTACAGATCGTGCCTTCGCCGCTTAGTCCGGAAGAATGGAGTGTCCAGCCTTCGGCGGCATTTCTGTCAAGAACTTCCTGGAGCTGTTTCTGATATTTCTCTCTTGATGAGAATGTACAGCCGAAAGTTTCTACTTTATATATGAATTTTCTTGTATCCATGATCTATACTCCTTTCATGTCCATAAAATGACAAGTCCCGTATCATGAATGAGCAGACAGCCGCAGGAACTTCCGTCCGATGTGTAGAGTCTGACATTTTGGGCAGTACTCATAGCATCAGCGTGGATAGTATCAAGCTGAGAGATCACATGGGACGGAAATCTTTCAGGACAGTGAATGACTGTATTTCTGTTCTTTCCGTGATATTCTTTTTCGGTGATATCTGCAAAGACTTCAATATCAGGCATCGTGCTTAGTTCGCTCTCAAACTGCCTGAGTTCCTTGCTGCCGGCAAAAAACATGAGGTACGCAGAAGCACGCTGATTCTGACCGGGGACAGATATCTGTGTAACGCATTTATATCCGCTGATACCCGGCGGGATATTCGCCGGGAGCATACTGCGGCATCTGTCATTTTTGCCGGATACGCCATAGACGTACACAGCTCTCTTAAACTGATATAAAGGTCTGCAATGGACGAAACCAGTCTCGATAAATGGAAGGGACAGCGTTATTGCCGCAAGAGCGATAAAAGCTGCCCTTATGCCTATGAGAGTTCTGCGGTATCTGCCTGTATCCCTATGCTTTCTGTATACTGCCGGTACAGCTATGAAAAGTATCATAAGCACCGGAACGATGAATATATAAATTCCGGGTATCGAAATAAAAAATACAGGAAGCACAAGCATCACAGGGACAGAAAGGCAAAGTATCACCGCATTTGTGTTACGCCAGCCGGAAGTCCCCGGTTTGTCATTTTTCATTTTATCAGCCGTTTACAGCAGCCTGAACGATAACGTTGAAGTCCTCAGCCTTGAGTGAAGCACCGCCGATGAGTCCGCCGTCGATGTTGGGCTTTGCAAGAAGCTCAGCAGCATTCTTAGCGTTCATAGAACCGCCGTACTGGATAGTAACAGCGTCAGCAGTAGCCTGATCGAAGAGCTTAGCGAGCTGAGCTCTGATGAATCCGCAAACTTCCTCAGCCTGATCCGGAGTAGCTGTAAGACCTGTACCGATAGCCCATACCGGCTCGTAAGCGATAACAACGTTCTTTACCTGCTCAGCAGTGAGTGACCAGAGGTCGAGCTTGATCTGACGAGCGAT
>CADBQF010000419.1 GCA_902796705.1 Ruminococcus flavefaciens | reverse complement strand
TCACCCCTTGCAGGGCGTTTTGTCGTATGCGGGGCGTTGCCCCACACCCCACCAGAGGCTCTGCCTCTGGACTCCGCCAAAGGGTTAATAAACCCTTTGGAATCCCGGAGTAAGAATTGCCGCCGTGTTCTTTTTTACATTGCTATGGATTGAGCGAAGGAAGACTCCGCCGTCTGTAAATAGTAAGCGAGCGAAGCAAGCGTCAACGGACGAAGCGGTGCGAGCTGGCTTCAGCTCGGATTGAGCGAAGGAAGACTTGCCGTCTGTAAATACTAACAACGGACGAAGGGGTGCAGGGGTTGATAACCCCTGCTTAGAAGTCTATAGAGTCGTGTTCTTCAAATGTCTCCATGTCGAGGGAGACGAATCTGTCTGCGGAGAGGATATATACATAGTTTCCGATATAGACAGCTCTGTTGAAGGCTGTGTCGGTATCGTACATATTTCCGGCTTCTCCGAGAAGTTCAAATGCTTCTCCGCTGTATGAGAAGAACATATACTTGCTTTCCTGATAATCTTCATATTTCGTATAATCATACGTAACTACCGGTACGCCGATGATGTTCTTTTCAGGTGCTATGAGGAGTGCCTTGCGGTCATATGTCGCATCGGAATATACATACATATCGTCGTTTCCGTTTATCGCATACAGTCCTTTTTCTCTGAGGTCTGACGGATCGGAATTGTCGAACATCACGAGCTTTACGCCGGTGACTCTGCCGTTTTCGTCTGCGTCCGGGCCGAATCCGAAGAGGCGGCCGCTGCTCCAGTTCTGCATATATGTGCTGTAGCCGAGTATCTTGTATTCGTCAAGTATCCTCGGTGCTGTCGGATCTGAAAGATCTATCGCAAAGAGCGGATCTGTCTGCTCGTATGTTACTACATATGCCATATCCCTGTCAAAATTCACTGACTTGACTGATTCGTCTATTCCGAAATCGCCTATGCTTCCGACGATGTTCATTCCCATGTCAAGCACGTATACTCTGTTGTCACGCTTTTCAAGGTCATATGAATAATATCCGTCTGTATCCCAGAATTCCCATATCTCGCCCGTGCGGTGGAATCTCTCGTTGTACTGCTCCTTTGTGGTAGCTACACGGAAGTAGCCGTTGTATTCGCTCATCGAGAACTGATCGTTCACCCAGCCTTCAACTTTTCCTGATGCGACAGGATCAACATGGCCGAGACTTATGGCGAAACGTGTTATTTCCGTATCGTCCCAGCCGTATGCTGTGTAGAGATTTCCGGGCGACTGGTAGATAGTTCCGGCGAATCCTGCGAGTGCCTTTGTATCTGCCACTGAATATGTTCCCTCATTTGTCAGGTCGATGCCCGATACTACCATATAATCAAGGGTGTACTGCTCCCTGAATCCTTCTTCCGGGAGGAGGATATGATCCGGTTCGATGCAGCATATGTCGTCAGAATTGCCGCATGAGGGGATATATCTTGATGTGTTCTTCTCGTCCCCGACATTTGCATATGTCATTGTCGAATAATTCGATATGAGATACATGAATCCGTCGGGCGATATCCTTACATCATTATAATAGCCGTCCTGACAGAACGTATCGATATACTGCGGTTCATCTCCTGCTGTATAGAACGAAACGAATGTCACTGTCTTGTCTTCGTAGTTATAGCCGTTTCCTGTATCATATTCACGGTAGCCGTTCACTGATCCGATGACTTCTATCATGCCGTTGTAGAGATACATATCCTCTACAGTGACGTAACTGTCGTACTCATAGCCGATTAGTGAGCCGATATTTCCTTCGAGGTCTATCGTGGTCTGACCTGTGAACTCGCCCTTGTCAACAGATGCAACTCTGAGAACAGAACCACTGTCTGAATAGATGTAGTCCCTTGTCAGGTAGTAGATATTTTTTCCGTCTGTCTTGACGATATCAGCTTCGAGAACGTCTTTCTCCTGATTATAAGTCTCGGAGAAATCTTCCTCACCCTCGCCGTCTTCTTCTGTTGCCGGCTCGGTGGTATCTTCTTCTGTAGTGGGTTCTGTCGTATCTTCGGTGGTATCCTCTGTAGTATCCTCGGTAGTGGGTTCTGCTGTAGGATCTTCTGTGGGAGGCTGAGTCGTATCGGTCGTCGGTTCGGGTTCGGTCGGTATGGGTTCGGAGGGTTCAGGCTCGCCGTTGTCGTCTACAACATAGTAATTGCCTTCATCGCCTCCGTCGCCCGCCGTTTTCGGGATATTGGCAGAAGGATCAGCAGCAGAGACTTCTGCGTCAGCCTCTTCGTATGCAAAACCGTCCGTCATGATACCGTTTGTCTGATATCTTCTTGAATACTTCTCGTTCGTCTTTACGGCTGAATCATATGATTCACCGAAAAGCTCATATATCTGACCGTAATCGCTGGCGGCTGTCATGTAGCTTCCTGTGGACGAAGCGGAGATCTGCTCCTGCTCCGGTACCTGATCGGCAGCCGGCTCGTTTACTTTTCCGGGAAGCTTTGAAGCTTCTGTTGTTTCGCTCTTGCTGTTGTTCCTTTCAGGCTTTGCAAAGTGCATATATCCTGCTGTACTTCCGACGATGACCGCACAGGCGGCTGCGGAAGCTATTATCCTGCTTTTTTTCATAAAGATCTTCCTCCTTTTCGCTGAATGCTTATGCTCGTCCAGCATAGCCTTGATACGATCAGGTTCAAGCTCTGCCGGTATCTCTGGGTTTTCGAGAGCCGTTCTTACCTTTTCATCATTATTCATAGCTGTTCTCCTTCCGGAAATATCATTACTCTTCAAGTAAGTTCAAGCCGCAGCTTTTCCTTGATACGGGATATCCTCGAACGGACGGTACTCGCCTTGAGGTCGCATATCTTTGCTATCTCGTCGCTTGTATAGCCTCCAAGTACCGAAAGCGAGAGAAGAAGTCTCGAAACGGGTTCAAGTCTGCCGAGAGCTTCTTTCAGCTCTGCCGATTCGTAATCAAATTCGTCTATCTCCGGGAGATTTTCATCAAGCTCCGAAGGGACGTTGAAATATTCCTTCTGCTTTCGCTTTATTTTTGCCGAGAGTATCTTCATTATCCAGCCACGGAAATGTTCTGGCTCACGCAGTTTTTTTATTGAATCAAATGCGTCAAGGACTGCCTCACTCACTGCATCGCTCGCATCATGCGGGCTTCTCAGGCTGTAGAGGGCTATCCTGTACATATCTTTATACACCGTTGAATACAGCCTCGCAAAAGCTGCGGTGTCACCTTTTGCTGCCAATGCTGCATCTGCGGAGAAGTCATTCATCACGATCCCTCCTTTTGAATCGATTCATATATTAGGTGTCGGGAGAAAGGAAGATTGTTGCAGGGGAAAAAACAAATCAGCCATATGCACAAAAAATCGCATGGAAATTTGTACATATGGCTGAACATCATATCGGTTATCGATACGGGGGATAATGGGAGTCAGGGGAAAACGGTTCGGAACGCCACGCCTGAACGCCGGTGGGTTTCTCGGCTGGAGTGTCAGTAAGTCCGGATTTGCCGCAAAGCGTGGCTTCGCCGCTTGGCTCTGTTCTTAGGGGACTCTGTCCCCTCATGCACCCCTGCAAAAGGGACATTGTCCCTCTTGACTCCCATTATTGACGGCTTCGCCGTTTTTT
>CADBQF010000418.1 GCA_902796705.1 Ruminococcus flavefaciens | reverse complement strand
TCCTTCTTTGAGTCAAGCTCTTCCATGTTCCAGTAGAGGAAATCGCCGTACCAGTTTCCGCTCGTGATGAGGAAACCGAAGATGACATAGTCATAATCCCTGTAGAGCGATGCGAGCTTCACGAAAGGACTTACATCATAGAAGCTGTAGTCCTGGCGGTATCTTCTTATCGAACCGAACATGGTGTTGTTTGCCATATTGTGTCCGTAGATAACGATATTCTCTGACTGCTTGGATTCGTCCTGTCCGAAGACATCACGGTAATCCATAAAGAGCGTGCCTTCTCTCACGTAATCTCCGTAGAGACCGTGGCTGAGGTAATACTCATTCGGGCCGTAACCCTCCGGGCCGTAGCCGCTGTCCGGCTCGATATTTCCCGGATCGAGAGTAAACGGATAATCTACTGCTGTCTCGTTGATATACACCCAGCCGGCAACGTCCTTGTTGTACTCATGGAGAGCTGCTGCCTTGTCTGCGTATTCATGCGAGATATTTTCCGGATACTCTGTAGTCGGTTCGAGAGTTGTCGGAGGATCTGTCTCCGGCTCTGTGGAAGGTTCTGTTACTTCCTCTGATACTTCCGGGACTGTGGGGATATCCTCCCCCTTGCGGCTGAGGTATATTACGAATATGGTGAGTGCTGCTGCCGCAAGCACGGCGGCAACAGCAATTGCGATCTTTGTTGATTTTTTCATAGCTTATTCCTCGGTTTCATCAGTTTTTGCAGGCCCGTAGGGAACAAACTTCGCATCGGGGTCATATCTGCTTGCCGATTTGTTCTGATAGTAAAGATTCGGCCATTTTATGTTTGTATTGGCTTTGCTGTTCTGAGTGCCTTCAAGGAGATTTTCTCCGTCACGGACGAGTCTTGCCATAACGATGAGTCTTCCTCTGTCGCCAAGGATAGTATTGCAGGTGGACAGAGTTATGAGCTTGTCGCCGTATTTTACATCGACATCGTTCGTGCGTATAGTCCTCTTCTTAGCCTCGTTGACGAAATCATAGAAATCGTCTTCATCATCGAAGTTGAGCTTGTTCCAGCAGTCGTACTTTGTATCAGAGTCATCTGCTGCATCAAGAATGAAGAAAGCGAATATCTTGTAGACATAGCACTCATAGTTCGAGTTGAGGTAGATTATCGGATGCTCCTCATAGTAATTCTCATTACGCTGATAGTATTTAAGGCTTCCGAACATCGTATCGTTAGCCATATTATGGCCGTAGATGACGAGGTTATCGGAATTTGCCACTGTGAGCTTTCCGTCCTTTACCTTGTCGAAATTATTTCTGTAGTCGAGGAAGATCTCACCCGCACGGGCCTCTCCTCCCCTGATATCCTGATCGAGGTACTTGTCGTTGTTCTTCGACTGCATCACAGGATTGTTTACGAGCGTATCAGGTATACTGATGACTCCTACGACCTCCTTGTTTATATCAAGGAGCTTTTTAGCACCGGCAAGCATGAAGTAGTTCTTTGAGTAGTCCTCGTTGTTGTAGCTGCTCGCATTGTCTTCAACGTCCTGCTTTGTGGAGTAGGTGTTGTAGATCTCCATGATCTCCTGATTCTGCCTCTTGCTGTGCCAGAGGTCGATATAATAGTCGCCTACCATATATCCGCACACCACGATAGCTATGATCGAACCGAGGAAGACGAGTTTTCGCAGTCTTTCGGCTACGCCGTCATTTTTCTGCGGGAAGAGGCCGAGGAAACGCTGTCCGAGCGACTTCTTCTTTTTCTTCTTCTTTTTCTTCCTCTTTGGCGGATACGGGGGCGGAGCGTACTCCGGCACCGGCGGCTGCTCACGGACTACAGCTTCGTTCCGCTGTCCGTCTGAAGGAGTCGTCCTTTTCAGCGGAGCGAGTTTTTTCAGCGGTCTGAGCGGTTTCGGCTGCTGTGAGATATTTCTCCCTGCCGTATCATCAATAGTCCTGACAGGTTCTTCCGGCGGGATATACTCATGGCTCACGGGAGCTGACGGCTTGAAGTGATTATGCGGAGTATAGTCACGCTTTTCCGGCGGAGCGAATTCCGGCCGGTCGGGAGCGATCTGATCGAGGAGCTTGTCCACTTCGGCAGCATATCCTGCTTCTTCGCCGGCAGTCTGTGCTGCCTTGTCAGCGGCTTCGGCTTCTTCTGCTGCACGGCTGTCGAGTTCGTCGATGATGCTTTCTGCGGCATCCATGCGGCTGCTCCTGACGCTGCGGACTCTCTTGGAGATACGCATGGAGAGTTCATCTTCCCACGCTTCCTCCTCTTCACGCCGGACGGCATTCCGGATAGCCTTTACCCTGTCTGATCTTACCTGCGGATCTTCCGGCACTATATCGTTAAAATTATCACTCATCTGAAAAATATCCCCTCCGGCAGAGAAAGTAACTGAGCTTCCCCGCATTTCTGGCAGTCTGCTCTCTTATCATCATTCTACTTATTGTACAACATTTCATACAGTTTTGTCAAGTTCGTGATAAAAATATCAGAATTTTGACCTTATGAAGTACTGGTCTATTATTGTTTTTGCACATTTTAAACAAACGATTTTTGTAAAAAATCGCTTAATCTTCGACATTAAATGTTTTCATTTCAGTTCCGGCAACAGCCTTTTCTATGAGCGGCTCAAAATCGAAGCTGTTCTGTGCTTTTTCTATGTCAGCAAGCTGCGGTCTTACCTTCGGGTGGCGTGGGGTAAAGACAGTGCAGCAGTCCTCATAGGGCTGGATAGAAGTCTCGAATGTATCTATTTTACGTGCTATCTCGATTATCTCGGTCTTGTCCATACCGACGCACGGACGAAGAACGGGTATCCTGCACACGGCATCGGTGCAGGCCATAGCTGCCATAGTCTGGCTGGCCACCTGTCCGACGCTCTCGCCTGTGATAAGTGCAAGGCAGTTGTCCTTTGCGGCTATCCTCTGGGCGATCTCCATCATAAGACGACGCATGATTATCGTGAAGAATTCCTCCGGGCAGTTATCCTTTATGGCTTCCTGTATCTCGGTGAAAGGCACGCAGTAGAACGCTATGCCGCCGCAGTACGGTGTGAGCTTCTGGCAGAGCTGTTCAACTTTGAGCTGGGCTCTGTCTGATGTGTACGGAGGGCTTACATAGTGTATCGCTGCGATGTGTATTCCTCTTTTTGCCATCATCCAGCCGGCAACGGGACTGTCGATTCCGCCTGAGAGAAGGAGGAGTGCCTTTCCGCTGCTTCCGACAGGAAGACCGCCTGCTCCCTTGATATTCTCCGCATGAACGTAGGCGTTCGTATCACGTATCTCTACCGTAACAGTGACTTCCGGCTCTTTGACATCGACCTTGAGGTGGCTGAACTTTTCAAGGAGCTTTCCGCCGAGTTCCATACATATCTCCGGCGACTTCATCGGGAAAGCCTTGTCAGCACGCTTCGCAGTTACCTTGAAGGTCTTTGCACGGCTGAGGATATCGTCAAGATAATCCATGCTCTTAGCTGTGATATCTTCAAAATCCTTTTCGCACACGCAGGCACGGCAGAGTGCTGCTATACCGAAGATCTTGCCTACTCTGTCAACGACTTCTTCAAGGTCGATATCGTCATCGAGAGGTTCGATGTATGTAGTTGACTGGGCACTTGTGAGCTGGAAACGGCCGAGCGGCTTTATCCTGCGTTTGATATTCTTCACGAGCATATCCTCGAATGTCTTCTTGTTAAGGCCCTTGAGAGCCATTTCGCCGTATTTTACAAGTATGATCTCTTTCATATATCTTCTCCTGTATACTATTATAATAGTGTATCTTATTTGCCCCTGACCTTTTCGATGCCCTCCGCAAGAGCGTCTGCGAGGATATCGAGTTCAGCCTCCGTAGTTTCTGCTGACATACTGATGCGTACAGCACCGTCCGCACGTTCGCCTGTTATGCCGAACTGACCGAGTACGCCGCTCTGCTGTCCCTTTGAACAGGCAGAACCGCTCGAAACGTATACTCCGCAGCTTTCAAGGAAGTGGAGCATTATCTCCGAGCGTTTTCCGGTGACTGATATGTTGAGTATGTAAGGTGATGCGTCCTCCGGTGAATTGACCGTGATGCCGTCCAGACCGGACAGTCTGCCGAGCAGATAGCTTTTAAGTTCCGTGAGTCTTTCGTATCTCTCGTCGATCGTCTTTGAGAGCTTTTCGGCGGCTGCTCCGAATGCAGCTATGAGAGGCACGCTCTCAGTTCCGGAGCGTATGCCTTTTTCCTGTTTTCCGCCGGTGATGACCGGAACGACTCTCACGCCCTTTTTAATGTACAAAGCTCCTACGCCCTTTACGCCGTGTATCTTATGTGAACTCAGCGAGATAAGGTCTGCTCCGAGTGCCTTCGCTCTGACAGGGAGCTTCATGTATGCCTGCACACAGTCGGAATGTGTTATGATATCCGGGAACTTCCGCCTGATAAGGCTGAAAGCTTCACGTACAGGCATTATATAGCCTGTCTCGTTATTGACATACATCATGCTGACGAGACAGGTATCTTCATCACAGGCATCGGCAAAGTCGGCGGCATAAAATCTTCCGTCCTCCCTCGGAGCGACACGGACTATCGTGAATCCTTCCTTTTCAAGTGCCGAAGCTGTTTCATCTACAGAAGCGTGTTCCACAGATGATATGACTATCTTTTTCTTTCTGCGTCCGTAAGCCGCAGCTATCCCTCTCAGTGCGAGATTATTGCTCTCAGTCGCACCGGAGGTAAAATACAGACACTCCTCCTGCACACCGACAGTACCGGCGATGATCTTCCTTGCCTTGTCCATGCAGAGCTGTGCATCGAGACCGGCTCTGTGCAGAGATGACGGATTTCCGAAATTTACCGTCATAGCGTCAACTGCTGCCTTCACCGCTTCTTCACACGGCTTAGTAGTGGCAGCATTATCAAGATATACTGACATTTTCAAACTCCTCTACTCTGGTATCCTATATATTATATCACAAATGTGACAAGATTTCCACTGAATTATGATAATTAATAAAAAATAATTTCTCAGGGCAGGAATTTTTTGAAAAAGGCTTTTATTTTTTTGAAGTATGTGTTATAATAAATAATGATTAATATTTTTCATGTAAATTATCCCGGAGGCAAATATGTCATTCACTAAGAGGGACATTTCCCGTTACACAAAAGAAAAATACCTGACCGCTTTTCTGCTCGGCTTTTTTACTCTGCTCATATCCGTGATTCCCGTAATGATCGCTGACAGGGGATATTTTATTTATTACGGCGATTTCAACGCCCAGCAGATACCTTTTTATACTTTGATAAACAACAACGTCCGGAGCGGTCATCTCGGCTGGAACTGGTACACCGACTTAGGCTCTGATCTGCTCACCTCGTATTCGTTCTATCTGATAGGAAGTCCTTTCTTCAGCCTGACATATCTTCTCCCACGGAAACTGATATCGTATTCGCTCCCGTTCATACTCGCACTGAAGCACGGAACGGCTTCACTGACCGCCTATGCTTACATCAGGCGTTTCGTAAGGAGCAAGAATGCCGCTCTCACCGGTGCTTTGCTGTACGCATTCTCCGGATTCCAGATATACAACATATTCTTCAACCATTTCCAGGACGTGACCGCACTCTTTCCGCTGATGCTGATAGCTATGGAGGAGAATATCAACAACCGCCGCCGTGGAGTCTTCGCCCTGACGGTCGCACTCATGGCTGTGATAAATTATTATTTCTTCACAGGTCAGGCGGTATTCCTTGTGATATACTACTTATTCAGAATGAGATGCAGCGACTTCCGGACTTCGTGGAGCAAGTTCTTCCTGCTCGCACTCGAAGCCGTACTCGGCACTATGATAGCCGCCGCCGTCCTGCTCCCGTCGATCATGGAGATACTCGGAAATTACCGTGTAAACGAAAGACTCTACGGACAGAACATGGTCCTCTACTACGACAGAACGAGAGTCGCAAGGATAATCCAGACTTTCTTCATGCCGTGCGATGTGCCGGCAAGACCTAACCTCTTTGAATCAGATCACGGAAAATGGTCATCTATCGCCGGATATCTCCCGCTCTTCTCCATGACCGGAGTAATCACCTTCGCCCGTACAAGAAAAAAGCACTGGGCTGTCAGGATAGTCGCACTCTGCGGCATATTCGCCTGCATACCGATACTCAACAGTGCTTTCTATACATTCAATGCCTCGTACTATGCAAGGTGGTTCTATATGCCGATACTCATAATGGCTATGATGACGGCTCAGACCATTGACGACGAAGAGGCGGACGCTTCGTTCTCGCTGAGATTCTGTGCGGTGATGATAGCCGGATTCAGCGTGATATCACTCCTGCCGGAAAAGATCGACGACAAGCTGAAATTCTTCTCTTTCCCAAGAGATATGCTCTACTACGCTCTTCAGGCAGGCATTGCCGCTGCATTCCTTATAGCTGCATGGTATCTGTTCAGAAGAAAAAAGCTCGGAAAAGCTTTCAGGCGTGCGTGCGTCTGGTGTACAGCAGCGGCTTCTGTCGTGTGTCTGCTCGCTGCCATTCTCTATGGTGCGAATACTCCCCGTGATGCACACAGATATATCGATGCCGCCATAAACGGAGGAGATAAGCTTTACGAAAAAGTCTCGGAGGATAACTTCTTCCGTGTGGATATATCTGAGGACAGAGACAATTACCCCATGCTGTGG
>CADBQF010000417.1 GCA_902796705.1 Ruminococcus flavefaciens | reverse complement strand
TCGTTCCGGTGAACTGGACGAGTTTCAGCAGCAAGAGGATAAAGTTCATCGAGGACAAGTACATGATAAGCCTTGACCACGCACAGCCGATAAGGTACAAGGTAGTTTCGATCGCTCAGGATATGGATTCTGAGTTTGAGTTTGAAGTCAGCGATCACAGGGAATTCATCGAAAATGATTTTCACGGCAGTGCGGTAATAGATTCGTATGTATCGCCCGACGGAGATCAGGCAACGTATAAGTGTTACATTGACGGCAATAAGTATTTTACCCTAAAATTCACCGGCAGCAGCGGCAGATACCACGGCAGGCTGGTGTGTTACAGTGATAAGATAACGCCCGGTGAATCGGGCAAATAATATATTTATAGCAAACGACAAGATCTTTTGGCGTTCACTATAACCAGAATACTTGGAGGTAACTAATGAGTCAGCAGAATAACTATGACGAAAACGACATACAAGTGTTAGAGGGACTTGAAGCTGTCCGTAAAAGACCAGGTATGTACATAGGTTCGACAGGCCCCGGAGGTCTTCATCACCTTGTATATGAGATAGTAGACAACTCTATCGACGAGGCTCTTGCAGGATACTGCACTGAGATAAGCGTTGAGATACTTGAAGGAGATGTTATCCGTGTATCAGACAACGGACGTGGCATCCCTGTTGGAATACACCCGAAAGAGGGCATATCTGCCGCTACTGTAGTATATACTATACTCCACGCAGGCGGAAAGTTCGGCGGCGGCGGATACAAGGTATCAGGCGGTCTGCATGGTGTTGGTGCTTCTGTCGTAAATGCACTCTCTGAATGGCTCGAACTCACTGTTCAGGACGGAGAGCATATCTGGTTCCAGAGATTTGAAAGAGGAAATTACTCCGAACAGCTCAAAGTCATCGGTGATACGACCAAGACCGGCACGAGCGTTATGTTCAAGGCTGATCCGGAGATATTTGAAAGTACGGTGTATGACTATGAGGTGCTTCTGAAAAGGCTTCGTGAGCAGGCTTTCCTCAATGCCGGCATAAAGATAATCTTCACCGACAAGCGTGACAAGGACAATATACAGAGCGAGACTCTCCACTATGAGGGCGGTATCCGTCAGTTCGTCGAGCATATCCATGCTACGAGAGGACTTGACTCTATCAGCGGAGATGTCATCTATATCTCAGGCACACAGGGCGATTCCTTTGCCGAGATAGCCATGCAGTACAACGGCAACTTCAATGAAGTCATATACTCGTTTGCGAACAATATCCACACAAAGGACGGCGGTTCGCATGAGACTGGATTCAAGAACGCCCTCACAAAGGTGATAAACGACTACGGCCTTAAAATGGGCAAGATAAAAGATCCCAAGGATAAGCTCAAGGGCGAAGATGTCCGTGAGGGACTTACTGCTATAATCTCGGTAAAGCTCACTGAATGTGAATTCGAGGGACAGACAAAGGGAAGACTCGGAAATCCGGAGGTAAGGCCTTTCATCGAAAAGCTCGTTCAGGAAAAGCTCATGAATTTCCTTGAAGAGAACCCGGAGACTGCTAATATCATCTTCGAGAAGAGCCTCTCCGCCCTCAAAGCCCGTGAAGCCGCAAAGCGTGCAAGAGAAGCCGAGCGTAAGAAGAATACATTCGGAAATGCCTCTATGCCCGAAAAGCTCGCTGACTGCTCCGACCGTGATACAAGATACAACGAGATATACATCGTCGAGGGAGATTCAGCCGGCGGTTCTGCAAAGCAGGGACGTGACAGAAGATATCAGGCTATCCTCGCTCTCTGGGGCAAGATGCTCAACGTCGAGAAGGCTCGTATCGACCGCATCTACGGAAATGACAAGCTCGAACCTGTCGTTACCGCTCTCGGTACAGGCATAGGCGAGGATTTCGATATATCGAAGCTCCGCTACGGCAAAGTCATCATCATGGCCGATGCCGATGTTGACGGTATGCACATACGTACACTTCTGCTGACGTTCTTCTTCAGGTATATGCGTCCGCTCATAACGAACGGAAATATATATATAGCTCAGCCTCCGCTCTTCAGAGTCGAGAGGAAGAAGAAGATATACTACGCTTTCTCAGAAGAGGAGAGAGATAAGTATATCAGCGAACTTTCCGAGGAGGGAAAGTACAAGGACGTGGAAGTACAGCGTTACAAAGGTCTTGGTGAGATGGATCCCGAACAGCTCTGGGAGACTACTATGGATCCCGAACACCGCACCATAGTCAAGATATCTATGGAAGACGCACTCAGGGCTGATGAAGTGTTCACTATCCTCATGGGCGACAAGGTAGAGCCGAGAAGAAACTTCATCGAAAAGAACGCTAAATTCGCACAGGATCTCGATATCTGATCGGAGTATGAATGGAAGAAAATTACAGATTTGAAAAGGAATATACCGTACAGCGTGATGAATTCATCGAGGGATATGATTCGTTCCTGAAAAAGTTCGTGTACAGGAAGAATTATGTCTATACGGCGATATTTGCCGTACTTGCCGTCGTCTTCATCGCTGCGGCGGTAGAAGATCCCTCACAGTACCTTGCATATCTGCTCATCGCAGTATGTGTGGCTCTTGCCGTGAGATACTGGTATAATCCGAGAAAGATGCGTAACAGCATCGTTGACGCATATCAGGCTTTGGAAGGCGTTGTCTACAAAATAGGCATCGGAAGCGGATTCATCGATATATCTACCGTTTCTTTCCCTGATGAGGAAGACGGTGATGAAGATGAGCCGGACAGTGAGAAGGAAGAAGCCGGTGATAACGATGCAGAGGATACCGAAGAAGCCGAACAGCTCCCCGAACGGAGCAGGATAGATACAGACGGCAGTTTCTCTGTAATGGAAACGGAAAAATGCTTCCTGCTTATGCAGGGAAATGAAAAGTTCTATATACTTCCGAAAAATTCTCTTACAGACGAAGAATCCGGTATCATCAGGAGTCTGTAAGTCAAACGTAAATATACAGGAGGTCAAAAAACTTGCTATACAATGACAACTCAAAGATAATAAATACTGAACTTGTGGACGAAATGGAAAACTCCATGCTCCACTATGCTATGTCGGTAATAGTTTCGAGAGCTTTGCCAGATGTAAGGGACGGTCTTAAACCTGTACACAGGCGTATTCTCTATACGCTGCATCAGAACGGACTTACACCGGACAAGCCGTACCGCAAATGTGCGGACACTGTCGGAGCTGTTCTGGGAAGCTATCACCCTCACGGTGATGCTTCGGTATATGACGCACTTGTACGTCTTGCACAGAATTTCTCGATGAGATATCCCCTCGTGGACGGTCACGGAAACTTCGGTTCTATCGACGGAGATCCGCCTGCTGCTTACCGTTATACAGAGGCTAAGATGACCAAGCTCACACTGGAGATGCTCACAGATATAAACAAGGAGACAGTCGATTTCATGTCGAACTACGATGACCGTCTCAAAGAACCTGTGGTACTCCCCTCACGTTTCCCGAACCTTCTCGTGAACGGTTCTGTCGGAATCGCTGTAGGTATGGCTACGAATATCCCTCCGCACAATCTCGGTGAAGTTATAGATGCACTCCAGCTCATGATAGACGATCCGGAATGTTCTCTTGAAGACCTCATGGAGCATATCAAAGGCCCTGATTTCCCGACAGGCGGCATAATCATGGGCAAGGCAGGCATACGTGCTGCCTACGGCACAGGAAAGGGCAAGATAATCCTCCGCAGCCGCACTCACTTCGAGGAGATACACGGAAGGAACTGCATCATAATCGACGAGATCCCCTATATGCTCAGAAAAGAGCGTCTTCTCAAGAGCATAAGCCAGCTCGCAAGGGACAAGAAGATAGAGGGACTCTACGATATGCGTGACGAGTCCGACAAGGACGGTATGCGTGTAGTCATCGAGCTGAAAAAGGACGCTATCCCGGAGATAGTCCTCAACAAGCTCTTTGCACTCACTCAGCTCCAGGATACAGTCGGCATCATCATGCTCGCTCTCGTCAACGGAGAGCCTAAGATACTGACTCTCAAGGAGATGCTCAGAAATTACCTCGATTTCCAGATAGATGTGATACAGCGTCGTACACGCTACGACCTCAGAAAAGCTCTTGAAAGAGCTCATATCCTCCAGGGCTTCATACTCGCTGCCGACTATATCGACGAAGTTATTGCCATAATCCGTTCAAGCTCGACAGTTGCAGAGGCTAAGGCCAAGATGATCGAACGCTTCAAGGACGTTGATATGTCAGCTCTCCTCGACAGGGCTCAGTATGATATGGCAAGTCTTCACCTTGAACACGCTATGGGACTCTCTGACGAACAGGCAGAAGCTATCGTTCAGATGCGTCTCGGACAGCTCACAGGTCTCGAAAGACAGAAGATCACCGATGAACTCTACGGACTCCTTACAAAGATATCAGAATATGAGGATATCCTTGCCGATGTGAACAAGGTCTATGAGATAATCATGAACGACCTCAACGCTATCCGCAAGAAGTTCAGCGACGACCGCCGCACCGATATCGAATCTGTCAGCGGTGAAGTCGATATAGAAGACCTTATCCCGGAGGAAGACTGCGTCGTTACGCTCACAAACAACGGCTATATCAAGCGTATGCCCGTTACAGAGTACAAGACTCAGCGTCGTGGCGGAAGAGGCATCACAGGCATGAAGCAGCGTGAAGAGGACTTCGTTGAAGAAATGTTCATCTGCGGCTCGCATGACAATATCCTCTTTATCTCCAATAAGGGCATCATGTACAAGCTCAAATGCTATGAAGTCCCGGACGGCTCAAAGGCTTCGAGAGGCTTCAATCTCATAAACCTCCTTCCCCTTACAGAGGGCGAGAAGATAGCTGCTATGATAAAGACGACCGATTTCAGCGACGAGAAGTTCATCACTATCGTCACAAAGAACGGCAAGATCAAGAGGACGAACCTCTCGTTCTACAGGAACGTCCGCAAGAACGGTCTTATCGCTATAGGTCTTGACGAGGGCGACGAGATAGCCGGTGTACGCATGACCGACGGAAATGCTCAGCTCTTCATCGCTACAAGAAACGGTATGGCTATACGTCTCGAAGAAAGCAAGGGACGTGCATTGTCACGTTCTGCTCACGGCGTAAAGGCTATAAAGCTCCGTGACGGCGACTACGTTGTCGGCATGGCAAGAGTAAGAGAAGGTGCTGCTCTCCTGACCGTTACAGAAAACGGCTACGGAAAGCGTTCGGAGATAGACAGCTACCGCATACAGAACAGAGGCGGCTACGGTCTTACCAACTACAAGGTGGACGACGTGAGAGGCCATGTCTGCGGTATAAAGATAGTCGATGAGACAGATGATATAATCCTCGTATCGAGCGACGGCATAATAATCCGTATCCTTGCGAGCGATATACGCATCATGGGACGTATCGCAAAGGGCGTTCGTGTTATGAGAGTGAACGATGGTGCTAAGGTAGTCGCCTTCACCCGTGCTGAACACGACGATAACGCAGAGACAGAAAAAGTTGAACAGCTCACCGAGGAGCAGGCTAAACAGGCTGAAGAAGAAGCCGCCCTCGAAGAACAGAATGAGGTAATAACAGAAGCCGATCCCGATGAGGAGTCCGGCGATGAGGAATGATCCGGATAAAGGTGTCCTTTCTTACAAGGGCAGTCCGGCATCTGCCTCGGTCATAGTCGTGCTGAGTTTTTTCGCACAGTGGCTCAACTGGGCATTGTTTGAAAAGGCGGGGTATTCGTGGAAGATAACACTTCTGACTCCGCTGATGCTCTGCCTGATGTACCATTTCGTACAGCTCGATGCAGGAGAATACAGGAATTTTTCAAGGAGATTCTTCTTTGTGTTCTCCGCACTCGTTCCGCTCGTTCTGAGCATACTCATGAGTGCGGCGGTGTATTTTTCGTATCCGCATATAAGCAATTTCGATCCGGAGGCAGACTTCAAAGGAACGATCCCGGAGATGATAGCCACATACACAGGAAGATTCATCATCACATCACTTTATCTTACTGTATTCGCAGTTATAGATATACCCGTCCTGAAATATATGGACAGAAAGAAGAAATGAAAAAGATCCTGACTATATCATCGGCATTATTTGCTGCATACCTCACCGCTGAAAATACGCTCATGCTGAATGTAAGACGTGAAAACGCCGGCACAGGCGTAAGGATAGCTCATATAAGCGACCTGCACAAGCGACGCTTCGGCAGGGATAACAGCCGAATCTCCGGTATTGTGAGAGCGGAAGAGCCGGATATCATATTCATCACAGGGGATATAGTCTCCCGTGACCAGACGGATATCTCAGATGCCGTGCAGCTCGTGAAAACGCTTTGCAGCATCGCTCCGGTCTATATGATATCGGGAAATCATGAGCAGAGTCTCCTGCCCGATATCAGGGAGAGATTCAGCAGCGAGATAGCCAGGACTGATGCCGTATGGCTCAGGAACGAAAGAGCAGATATCACCGTCAAAGGCAGAGATATCAGCATATACGGACTTATGGAGGATTATTCCACCTACAAGAAAAACGGCGGCTACAGAGACCTCGATAAGATAACGGCTGATGATATACGCTCTCTCATAGGCACGCCCGACGGGAAAGTGAATATCCTGCT
>CADBQF010000416.1 GCA_902796705.1 Ruminococcus flavefaciens | reverse complement strand
GTCACGATAAATGCCGGTATCTCCGAGGGAACTGTCTATGACCGGAACATGAGACCTCTTGTCAATAAAAAGCGGATATCCGCTGCGGCTGCTGTTCCGGAACTGCTCGACCGTGAGGAAACGGCTGTATATGCCCTTGACCGTGAAGCTTTTCTTGAAAGTTTCGGCAAGGGAGAGCCTTTTACTTTTGAGTGCCGGGAAGATACTCCGGCATCGGAGGGACTGACGGTCTTCTCTGTCCCGGTGAGAGTGGAAAAGGGAAGTTTTTCCGCCTGCCATGTGATAGGCTATGTCTCACAGGGTGAGGGCGTTTCCGGTGTTGAATACGCCTATGACAAGATACTCCGTGGCGGCTGCGGCGAGAACAGCGTCACCTACTCTGCCGACGGTTCGGGAAATATCCTCCCCGGCGACGGAAAAGATGTCACACGAAGCACCGCCGACCGCCCCGGTGCTGTTCTCACTATAGATTCTGATATCCAGAAGATATGCGAGGAAGCCGGCAGAGATATCCGCAAGGGTGCTATTGTGTGTGCCGATGTTTCTACGGGAGATATCCTTGCTCTTGCAAGCTTTCCGGAGTTTGACATATCGGATATCAGCAGTGCGGTCAGCGATGAGGACAGTCCGCTCCTCAACAGGGCATTGTGTGCATACAGCGTCGGCTCGATATTCAAGCTCGTTACTGCGTGCGAGGGCATCAGGGAGGGATATTCCGGATATGTCTACAACTGCACGGGAAGTTTCGATGCCGACGGAAAGGATTTCCACTGTCACAAGCTCGACGGTCACGGCATTCAGACGATGCAGGAAGCCGTCACGAATTCGTGCAACACCTATTTTATAAGTATGAGCCGCCTGCTCGATGTGAAGCAGTTCCGGGAGCTTGCATTTGACCTCGGATTCGGCAGAGAGACTCATCTCTGTTCGGGAATGACATCTTCCGCCGGAGTCCTGCCGACTGCCGGTGAACTCATGATACCGGCTGAACTTGCGAATTTCTCGTTCGGTCAGGGGAAACTCACGGCTTCTCCCGTACAGATAACACAGCTCACCTGTGCCGTCGCAAACGGCGGAAAAATGCCTATGCTCCGGCTGATAAAGGGCATCACGATCGACGGCAGTGATACCGCCAACGAAAAGCCTCCCCAGCTTTCGTGCGTAATGGACGAAGAAACTGCTCTCAGCCTGAAGAAAATGATGATGCACGCCGTCCGTGACAATGATAATTCCAATGCAAAGGCTTCCGGTGTCATCGTCGGGGCAAAAACTTCCACCGCCCAGACAGGCCGTTTCGACGAGGACGGGAATGAACTCTGCCATGCGTGGATAACAGGTTTCTTCCCCGCCCAGAAACCTGCATATGCCGTTACTGTCCTCATCGAAGACGGCGGCTACGGAAATGATGCCGCCGCCCCGGTCTTCCGTGAGATAGCCGAAAAGATCTCCCGGAAATAACTTGAACCTGTCCATATAAATTCGGTACTCATAAAGAAGTTTATACCTTTTAGTGGGGGAAACCCTTTTTCAAAAGGGTTTTCCCCAATAGAAGACATAAACTTCTTTATGAGTACCGGGCTTACGGGGGTTATTCGAGGACGAGGGTGAAAGGGCCGTCGTTGAGGAGAGTGACTTTCATGTCTGCACCGAATCTGCCTGTTTCGGTATCTACGCCTTTGCTGCGGCAGTAAGAGACGAAATACTCATAGAGTTCGTTAGCTCTCTGTGGAGGGGCAGCCTGAATGAAATTCGGTCTGTTTCCCTTGCGGCAGTCGGCATAGAGGGTGAACTGTGGTACGACGAGTATCTTTCCGCCGACCTGAGCGAGAGAGGTTTATTTTTCCGTTCTCGTCGGAGAATATCCTGAGATTGATTATCTTGTCGGCAAGGCGGCGGCAGTCTTCTTCTGTATCTTCATGGCCTGCACCGAAAAGGAGCAGGTATCCTGTATCTATACTTCCGCAGAGTTCGCCGTCAACACGGACGCTTGCCGATGTGACACGCTGCAAAACTATCTTCATATGCTATCCTACTTTCTGACGATCTCCACATCGAACGGGCGGAGTTCGAGTCTTTCTCTGCCCATTGAGCTTATAATACTGTACATAGGCTTGGGAAGATCGATGACTGCATCGTGCATGGAGTTGTTGAAGAAGATGATATACTCATCAAGTCCGTTCGTTCTTGTAGTGACTTCGACTCCTCTCGGAAGTCCCTGAAGTCTTGGTATACCTGCCTGCATCATGAGATTTCCGGCGAAGTTCTCATAGAAATCCATAGTGCATACAGTTCCGACGTAATATGCCACGCCGCTGCAATAGCGGTTCATGGTTACCGCAGGACAGCAGCGGTAGTAATTGTCGCTGTACTCGGCATATGCTCTTGCTGTAGTGAGGTGCATGACATCGCACCACTGGCGGCAGAGGAACTGATTTCCGGCGAAGTCGGTTATATAATGCTCCTCCTCACCGATAGGATCGTATTCTGCGACTTCTGCACCGATAAGCTCCTTGAATATAGTCGGGAGCATATCCATGATGCAGTTATTGTACATATCCTTGACACCGCTCCTGTTGGTAAGCACGAGAGTTCCGCCGTTTATGACATAGCGGTAGAGGTTCTCGGTGCTTTCCTTTGTATTGACGAAAAGCGAGGGAGCTGCGACTATCTTGTATCCGGAGAGGTCTGCTTCCGGGGATACTACGTCTATATTTGCTCCGTATGCTGAAAATGCTGCGTGGAAGAACCTTAGCTGATCGAGGTAGCACATTCCCTCCGCCTGCGGCTGGTTCTGCATTGCATATGCCGATTCCGGGGAATAAACTATCGCTATATCGGATACTATCCTTGTCGTGCTTATGACGGAGATCTTGTCGGCAAGCTTGCAGAGTTCTGCGAATTCGTAGAATCTTCTGCCGGGAACGTTGCTGTGGTCAAGGAGTCCGTGCCAGAACATCTCCGCACCCTTGGCAGCCGTTCTCCAGCGGAAATGCAGGATAGTCTCTGCTCCGTGTGCCATTGCCTGTAGCGAATATCCCATTATCATGCCCGGCTTGGGTGCAGGAGACATCACAGCCCAGCTTCCGGTTATGCCGCTTAGCTGCTCCATTACCCAGAACTTGTCGTCCTTTATGCCTCGCATGAGGTCAAGCTCGAATGCGTGGGAATACATCACATCGGGATCTGCCGGTATCCTCAGCGGAGGATAATTGTCGTATGCGGTGATATCCATATCCTCGAAGAGCTTGTAGAAATCGACTGTATTCTCGCAGAACCATGTGTTCGTCGTGACTTTCGTTCTTGGGACTTCACGGTGTATCACCATAGCGAGTTCCTTGGCGAACTTAGCCGCCGATTCGCTCGCAAAGCGGTAGAATTCCAGACACAGTGCCGGATTCTGCCACGCTTTCGGGTAAGCCGTGGGCGGATCTACCTGCGAGATGTCGCTGTATTTATTTCCCCATACGACTGAACCGGTTATGGCATTTATCGTATCAAGGTCATCGTGCCTGTCGAGCAGCCATTTCCTGAACTGTCTCCTGCACTCGTCGCAGCAGCAGGTATATGCTTCAAGCTCGTTGTCTATCTGCCATGCGACTACAGCC
>CADBQF010000415.1 GCA_902796705.1 Ruminococcus flavefaciens | reverse complement strand
GGTTCGTGACGGGCAGTAGAGAGCGAGCCTACAGCACGTCTTTTGTCCATCTGTGAAGCGATGAAATCTTCATCAACGGCTATTCCGGGAGCAAGTCCGTCAAGAACCGCACCGACAGCAGTTCCGTGGCTCTCGCCGAAGATCGTTATGGTCACACTTGAACCGAATGAATTTTTCAAAACATCATCTCCTTGTGATGAAAATATCCTGAAATAATTCTATCACATTGATAGTAAAATGTCAATAAGTAATTTAACGATTCACAGATAAAAAGTACTAAAGCGGAACGGATTTGCTATTTAAAAAGTATACTTTTTTGTGTTCAAATTGTGACTCTTTTCCGAATAAATGATTACAATTCAATACTCCGCTTGACAAAACTCATAGCGTTGTGTATAATAAGTATAGTTTAACGGAGAAATATCAGATATCTATATCTTAATGAAAGGGAACATGATCCAATGAATAATTTTAAAAGAAGACTTATAGCTCTTGCTGCACTTATGTGTGTGGCTCTTACATCAGTCACAGGCTGTTCAAAAGCCAAGGACGACAGCAAGTCAGAATCAGGCAAGTCCGGTTCATCACAGGGACAGGAAGCCGATGAAGCACCTCTCGTAGTTGCACCTTTCACATGGTCTGCCAACGAGGAGGGCGACGATCCGCTCGATACTCCCGATCCGGAAGCTCCGGAGGGAGACAAGACAGAAGATCCGACAGCTTCATCTGAAAAGACTACAGAAGTTGAAGCTGTAACTGATGCCAGCGGTCAGCCTGTCACAGAGTTCGTTACTGCTACTGATGCACAGGGACAGCCCGTTACCAATGCACAGGGACAGCCTGTCACAGAAGCTGTTCAGGTAACTACTATAGTTGAATCTGCTGCTCAGGCTACAACTAAGGCTTATACAGCAGCAACTACAGGTATGTACGCTATGTGGATCGATATATCCAAGGACGACAACTTCTACTTCAATGATTCGTTCGTAAAGGTAACATTCAAGGTAAAGGACGGTATCCCGGACGGAAAGTACGATATCAAGCTCACTGCTGACCTTTCAACTATCGCCGGTGTCAGCCTCAAGCCTGATTACCTCATCGACGGTTCTATCACAGTAGGCAAGAACGCATCTGCCGCTAATAATTCAGCTTCCGGCGACGGATTCATCATCTACGGCGATAACATCTCTGCAAAGCAGGGCGATACGGTTGAATACTGCATCAACATGAAGAACAATCCCGGTCTTGCAGGACTTGTTGTATGGTTCTACTATGACAAGAACGCATTCGAGATAGTTGACTGTGTTCCTGACGGAGAGTTTGCTGAGATCGCAGCAAGAACAGCACAGATCGGCTCACAGAACTGATCTCTGACTGAGTATCTGAACAAAAGCACGAAAAGTCCGGACGGTATAACACCGCTCCGGACTTATTGTTTTTGCCTATAACTGATTAAAATAATAATATATACATCTTTCACGAAAAGGTATTGACAAATGAAGAAAATGCTGATATAATATAAACATACCAATCAGATAGGTGATATAGAAATTATCCTCTGTACCACCGCTGTCAGTATAGCTTATTATTATATAAAAAGGAGAATATATCATGAGCATTTATAAGAATATCACTGACCTTATCGGTAATACCCCTCTCCTCGAACTCTCTAAAACAGCTAAAGAGTATGACCTGAATGCAACTGTTCTTGCTAAGCTTGAATATTTCAATCCCGCAGGAAGCGTAAAGGACAGGATCGCTAAGGCTATGATCGATGATGCAGAGGAAAAAGGCCTTCTCAGACCGGGCAGCGTCATCATCGAACCTACCAGCGGAAATACAGGTATCGGTCTTGCTTCTGTAGCCGCTGCAAGAGGTTACAGACTTATCATCGCTATGCCTGAGACAATGAGCATCGAACGCCGCAACCTCATGAAGGCTTACGGTGCAGAACTCGTTCTCACAGAGGGTGCAAAGGGCATGAAGGGTGCTATTCAGAAAGCTGAAGAGCTTGCTGCTGAGATCCCCGGAAGCTTTATCCCCTCACAGTTCACAAACCCTGCAAACCCTGCTATCCATGAGAAGACTACCGGTCCTGAGATCTGGAACGATACAGACGGAAAGGTAGATATATTCGTTGCCGGTGTTGGTACAGGCGGAACTCTCAGCGGTACAGGTGCTTACCTCAAGTCCAAGAACCCCAATGTGAAGATCGTTGCAGTTGAGCCGACTTCATCACCTGTTCTTTCAGAGGGAAAAGCAGGCCCGCACAAGATACAGGGAATCGGTGCAGGTTTCGTTCCGGAGACACTCAATACTGATATCTACGATGAAGTCATCACAGTAACAAATGAGGACGCATTTGCTACAGGAAAAGCTATCGTAAGAAATGAGGGCGTTCTTGTAGGCATTTCTTCCGGTGCTGCTGTATGGGCAGCTATCCAGCTTGCAAAGAGACCGGAGAACAAGGGCAAGACTATCGTGGCACTTCTTCCTGATACAGGTGAGCGTTACCTCTCCACACCTATGTTCGACTGATTCCATGATCTTATAAAAACAGACCGCAGTACACCGGGAAATACCGGTATACTGCGGTTTTTGCGTATAAAGTCATATACAGTAATCATTTCCTATGTAATCGGAATTGCGGTCGATTATGTCCTGAAGTGTTATACCGTCAAGATATGAAGTTATCGACTTGTAGAGTCCTTCCCATACATACAGGGTAGAACACTCAGCGGCTCTCGGACATTCGTTCGGTTCAAATTCAAGGCAGGCGACAGGTGCGAGCGTTCCCTCTGTGGCACGGAGGATATCTCCGACTGTTACATCTGCGGCATTGCAGGTGAGCATATATCCGCCCTTGTTGCCTCTGTTTGTCTTGAGGATACCGCTCTTATTGAGGAGAGGGACGATCTGTTCGAGGTATTTTTTTGAGATATTCTGTCTTTCTGCGATCTCTTTGAGTGAAACGAAACCTTCTTCATGATGAAGTGCGAGGTCGAGAAGCATACGCAGTGCATATCTTCCTTTGGTT
>CADBQF010000414.1 GCA_902796705.1 Ruminococcus flavefaciens | reverse complement strand
CTCGGAAGATATGATATCAGGCACGTCCTTCTGACTCATGCCCATGCAGACCATGACTGGAATGCCGCAAAACTCCGAAAGTCCGGGGAAATGCTTCTTCTCAGCGAAAAGGACAGAACCCTCCGGCAGAATTACCTTTCCCAGCGTGTAATGCCGACTCTCCCGAAGTACAGATTCAGAAATTACACTCAGTGGATAAACGGGAGCATCTTCAGAAGTCCGGCATATGATGCTGATATTTATTTCACCGGAAAAGATCGGAGTCTGCTCCGGAAACTTGGTTATGATGCGGAGATAATACCTCTCCCCGGACACACTTTCGGCTCGGTCGGAGTCTACAGCAGGGGAGTCCTCTACTGTGGCGATGCCTTTACAGGCCTCTGGAAAAGACCGGATATAACGCCCCATGCTGTCAGCCCGAAGCTGATGCGGAAGTCGCTCGAAAGGATAGTGAGGCTTTCACCGCAATGGCTTGCCTGCGGTCACGGCATTCCCATGAAATACGATGAAGCATATCCCGTGATAGAGAATTATCTCCGGGAATACAGCAGAGGAGAATGAACATGAAAATGATCTCAGTCGTGATACCTGCCCATAATGAGGAAAAATATGCCGCACGATGTATACGTTCGGTGAAAAGATCTGCTGCTGTTTACGGCGGTCCGGTCGAGATAATAGTCGTCTGTAACCGCTGCACCGACAGGACAGAAGAGATCGCTTCAAAGAACGGTGCAAGAGTCATACGCAACGAAGACAGATGTATCGCCAAAGTGAGAAATACCGGCATCTTTAATGCCAGAGGCGACATAATAGTCACGATAGACTGCGATAACCGCATGACAAAGGGAACTCTCAAAGAGATAGCATATCTTCTTTCGACGGGGAAATATATCGGCGGCGGTGCGGCTATTCGTTTTGAGAGATATTCATTTCCGCTGTATCTGAATGATCTTTTGTGCCGGGTGTCTTTCCGCATCACCGGACTTTACTGCGGTATCTTCTGGGCGGAAAAAAAGACATTTCAGGCGATCGGAGGATTTGCCGAAAAGAAAGCTATGGAGGACGCTGCAACTGCGAAAGCTCTTAAAGCTTACGGCAGGAAAGAAGGAAAGAAATACACCGTTCTGCGTGATAATGTTCTGATAAATTCCACAAGAAAATATGATGTTATGGGAGACTGGCTCTATCTGAAGCTTATGTTCTCAAACATCGGAACATTTATCAGAGCTGCACTCGGAGACAGGAGCGGACTTGACAGAATGCTCGACAAGCTGTTCTACGATTACAACGGATAAAAAAATGAGCGGATATCTCCGCTCATTTCAGTGCTTTGCTTAAATCGTCAGGGATACCTCTCGGCCCTCTTACAGCAAAGATCCTGAACTCATTTTTCAGACGTTCAAAAGTGAATATATCCGGTCTGTATCTTTTTTGCAGTTTTATCGTCATGAGCTTTGTGATATCAAGACCGGCAGAATGGTATTCATACGGTATATCAGTTGCGGTGACTCTGCATTTATATAATATCGCTGACACGGGCGAACCTGCATAGAGGAAGACCGTGTCATTTTTCTTTATGCCTGCTCCCTGCTTCCATTCGATAGTATCAGTATTGTCAAAGGCATGGATAATATCATAGTATTTCGGATTTGAGGGTATGAGCCATTCCTTTGGGGGACGCATCTGCTGCTTCTTTTTACCGGAAGCAGTTGCATTGTAGCTTGTATCAATGAGATGCTTTATATCATCAAGTGATGCTGTTCCGTCGAGTATAACGGAGATCCAGTTCCCACGGGCGATATGGTAGCCGGGATAATATCCCTCCTGCTGCAAAAGAATGTCACGGAGCAGGATATCATTGAGTTTGATATCAAGTACATCAACTTTGCCGCTTTTTTCTCTGTCGAGCTTTTCATAGTCTATGTCCATAACGACAGCGAACCACTTCCGGTTGTCCTCATGTCGGAACACAGCATATCCCGGAAATTTCGCCCAGAGATATTCCGGCTCTGTTTTGTATTTCTTTCTGATATATTTAAATACCCCGTCACGCAGCGTAGAGCTGTTATTTTCGTGATCCATTCCTATCGCTCACTTTCATTGAAATTGCTGTTATCCTTATCATATACAGCTTTGTGTATTGATAATACCACATCGGAGAGTGAATGTCAAGCCGCAGTCTTATGAGAGGTGGTATTTCATAAAATTGGGGTTTGTCCGTTAATAGTGTATTATTTAACAATATCTAAAAATAATACAGAAAATATTTAATAAACTACTTGAAATAAATTAAATGCTATGATATAATGAATGCAGAAGCGGCAAGCTTCAAATATTATGAAATGGCAGGTGAACACAATGAGATCCAAGAAAATCGCTGCTGTGGTTATCGCAGCAATTACCGCAGTTATCCCTTTTTCCGGCAAAGGAACATCAGGTATAGTTCCGCCCAGCGTTTATGCTGAAAATACCGTGAGTATTCCGGAATGGGTGCCGACGGACTTCAGTTCCGCTATCAATTTCCGGGATACGTATGGACACACTCATGTAGAAGACGGAGTTGTATGTCTGCTTTTTGAACAGACGCTCCCTGATCCGGCATCAGATGAAATACCTCGTTACAAGCTTATGACAACGGAAAACATCATGGACACGCTCAGTAAGAGGGTATATACCTCTGAAGAAACAGGCATTTCTTTCGAGGTAGTTGTCTTTGCTCCTGAAAGATCGGGAGAATTTGAGACAGCAGTTATCGACACATGGGCAAAATCCGCCTCTCTCGATACCGGTTATTATCATGCGGTAAACAGGTATTCTTTTTCCGTTGACGAAGAACTGAACGTTACCGAAACAGATATCTACGGCTGGCTCCCGGATTGTGCGATAGAATTCGACCGCACCCCGAAATATGGAGATAATTTTTTTGTAAAAGACGGATATCTTGTGTTCTGCCTTTCACGTGGTTCAGGCAGTATGAACAGGTGGCAGGAGCATGAAAAAAGCGACTATTTTGAATTAGTTGAAATGTCAGACTGCTCATCAGCAAAAGATATGCAGCTTGATGGCGGTACGATAAACACAGTCTACGCATATAAAGCCGTGAAGGACGGCCATGCTAAATTCTCATACGACCTTTGTGCGAGCTATACTACCGGAAAGATAGCTGAAACAGTCACGGCAGACTGCGTCATTATCGACAATGCACAGACCATACTTCTTCCCGGAACAACGAAAGCATCTATCGTAGATTACGATACAGGTGAACCGATACCGCTGGACAAGGATAAGACAGCAGCAATGTGGACGAGCGTTACATTTTATGATGATAAAGGCCCTCTCTCTACGGGACCGTTCATGGAATTTGAATCTAATCCGACTATTTTCAGGGATCTGGCATTCTTTTTCAATGCGGACAGCTTTTCATTCGGTCTGGACGAAAGATATATCCCGGAGGGATATACACTTCCTGCAAAATACGGCAATTCTATCGGATATTTCAACGGTACGGTCATGCCGGAGAATTACATATCTGTCCAGAAGTATGAAAACAGCTCATACGATATAAAATTCAGGCTGAAACAGACGAGCGTTACCGATCTTGAACCCGGCACAGTAAGGGTGACAGTCTACGATAAAGATACAGGCGAACTGATATCAGGCGATAAACTTTCGCTCCACAACTGGGGATTCGGCACTAATATCCGTTTCAGAGATCCTAATGCTCCGAACGGCTGGATGTATACAGGGCCGGTATTCTATGTTGAATCCAATCCGTATACAGTCAAAAGTGATCTTCCGGAGCTTTACAAGAATGCTGAATATTTCGGATTCACCTGCGAAGATAAACCGGAAGTGACATTGTACGACAACGGTTCGATGGATCTCGTTTTCAGGACGAAGATACGAGTATCCGGCGACCTCAACAGTGACGGAGTTTTTGGTGTTGCTGATGTCGTAAAGATGCAGAAATGGATACACGGTATCGGAGAACTGAGCGAGTATAGCTGGCTGAATGCGGATTTTGACCTTGACGATCAGCTCACAGTTTTCGATCTTTGTATAATGAAGCAGAAACTCATTGAGCAAATGTACGGTAACGAAGCGGAGAATTACGACTTTGAAGCACAGTATATCCGCACAAACGACAGAAGAACAGTATATCCCAAGGCTTATCCGAAAAAAGAGATCATCACATCACGGGAAGAACTTGATAGATATATCGCAGAAAATGAGAATGAATATGATCTCTCTTCAAAAAAGACGGCCGGCACAGATACAGCAGTCGGCTTTGCAGATGCAGTCGAAAAGTGTACAGATGAATGGTTCAAGGATCATGATCTTGTTATTATCGTATTTGAAGAGTCAAGCGGTTCTATCACACATGAAGTCACAAGTGTGTGCAGATATGCAGTCCGTATATGCAGTAAGATACCGAAGGTCTGCACATCTGATATGGCAGCATGGCATATCCTCGTTGAGCTTGACAAGAAAGATACCATTTATCCGGCTTTTGACATTGTATTTACTTCCATTGAAACAGAATAAACTTAGAACCTGTCCACATAGGGTGAATGTACGGATTTTCAGGCATAATTTTGTCGGTGACAAGGCAAAATTTGACGAAAAGACGTGCATG
>CADBQF010000413.1 GCA_902796705.1 Ruminococcus flavefaciens | reverse complement strand
CAGACTCCGCCGTCTGTAAAGACTGTCAACGGACAAAGCGGTGAAGCTGGCTTCAGCTTCCGGACGTGTCCCCCATTTTAAATCACGGATCGTTATCCTCCTTGCATGGGATTTTTTCAGACGATGAACCCTTTCGCCCTGAATCCGTCTATCAGATCACCGAGTATCTGTGCATTTGTCGCAGATACGGAGTGCAGGAGAAGTATCTCTCCGCCGTGTGCGGCATCGGTCAGCTTTTTCAGGCTCTCATCAGGTGACGGCTGAGCATCGGTCTTCCAGTCAACATAGGCACAGCTCCAGAAAACCGTAGTATATCCGCAGTCCTTTGCTGTTTCAAGTGCCTGATCGGAATACTCTCCGCACGGACAGCGGAAAAACTGCATCTGGTAGCCGTAATTGTTCATGACATAGTTGTGGAGCGACATTATTTCTTCCTTTGCTTCATCTTCTGAAAGCGTGGGAAGACTTGCATGAGTCATTCCGTGATTTCCGAGAACGTGACCTTCTGCGATCATTCTGCGGACGAGTTCCGGTTCACGCTTTGCATAGTCTCCGGTGAGAAAAAATACCGCACTGACGTTCTTCTCTTTCAGTGTATCGAGGATATCATCGGTAAAGCCGTTTTCATAACCCTGATCGAAAGTGATGATTATCCTCTTTTCGTCAGAGGACAAAGCACACGCTCCCAAATCACTGTAGCGTTCATTGAATGAAACAGCATCAGACGGGCGGTTCTTTTCATCTACAGCCGTACCCTGACCATAGCCTATCTTTGTATTGTCGGCCGCTGATACAGATGCACACGGCATTGAAAGAGCTGTAACGGCAGCGGCAGCAATAGCTGTTATTTTCATATATCAGATTTCCTTTTTTCAGAATTATTCACCGAACGTCATTTTTTCTGGCGTTCAATGTTATTATCCCGCATAATATGACGGATAAACGAAGAATTATCTGTATCTTTATTGTAATAAAATCTATATGGAAATGTAAAAAATTCACCATAAAGATATCATATAAATAGTATATGATATTTAAAACGCAGGAGGTGACGCTTATGAGACGCAGAAGAAGACACGGCCTGATAGGAGATATCGTATTTTTATTGCTTGATATCTTCTTTGGCTGATATGACGTAAGAGGTGATTTATATGAGATCAGAAAAGAAAGAACTTATTGCCGGAGATGTTCCGGAGAAAAAAGGATTTTTCGCCAGACGGCGTGAAAAAATAAAAACTAAGGACAAAAAAGGCAAAAAACACAAGACAAGTTATGATGTTGCCGATCTTATGGGCGATATCATCGAGATCATACTGGACATAATATTCAGTTAAATAAAAAAGCACTGCATGAACGCAGTGCTTTGCTTTTGCCTTTGACGGATATCTGCCTTGTGCGGCAGCTTCTATCTATCATAGTCAGATCATGAATTGAGATAAGACTTTACAAGTACCTGGAGAAGCTCATCACGGTCGATGTGGCGTATGAGGCTCCTTGCATTGTTGAAAGTGGTTATGTATGTCGGATCTTCCGAGAGTATATATCCAACGATCTGATTTATCGGATTATAACCCTTCTGTATAAGAGCATCATAGATTATCGTCAGATTTTTTCTCAGTTCTGCTTCCTTATCTTCGTTCATGGAAAATGTCATAGTTTTGTCATTCATATCGATCAGCCTCCTGACGGTAAAATACTTCAGGTGAAACTTAAATTGTATCAAACAAGAAGCTTATAATAATTATACTATATACTTGTGAACAATTCAAGCACAGAGAAAAATTTTTTGCATTTTGCCTGTTTTTCTCCGACGGATTTGTGAATAATAACCATACATCAGTATACGTAACAGTTTAAGCCCGGTACTCATAAAGAAGTTTGCGTCTTTTATTGGGGAAAACCTTTCCTCAGAAAGGTTTCCCCCACTAAAAGGTATAAACTTCTTTATAAGCAGCGAGTCTATGCTGTTGGGGGATTGATATATAAAAAAGAATGAAGAATCAGGTATTTTGGTATTTTAGTTCAATTGACATATATCGACAAACATGATAAAATATATATGTATATACTAAGATCAGGAGGAACTAACGTGAAGAAAGGTAAATATATAGCTGTCGGTGCTGCTGCCGCTATGCTCTTCACAGCCGTATCGTGCAGCGGAAAAAAAGAGATCACAAGTGCCGGAGGTTCGGGCGACATAAAGAATATCTCCCCAAGAGGCATCGTCTTCGACTGGCAGTCAAAATATGAGGAAAAATTAAACTTTTTCAGGGATTCAGATAAATACCATGCTGTTTCACAGAACGGCATAGGTGCATCGATGTTCGACCTTAGAGACCTGAACAATGACGGTACTCCGGAACTCATCATCTCGCCCGATACACAGAGAACGACTACGTGTGAGATATATACTGTCTCAGGCGGTCAGCTCGTTGAGCTTGGCGAGATAGGCGGATACGGCACGCTGACTTTTCTCCCCGGACTCAGCCTTATAAACGACGAATACAACGGAAACGGCTTCGTCATCGGAAAATATCTCGGCATAAACAACGGAGAGCTTGCTCCTGTGCTGACATACAGCGACAATACCGGTTCTGCTGCTTCGGGTGCTACTATCATACACGAGATAAACGGCGAGAGCGTCACCCTCCCGGAATTCGATGAGGCGATGCAGCCGTACAGGGACGAAAAAGGCACTTCTATCGGAAGAAAGTATTCATTCGGGGATATCGCACTTTCGTATGCTATCCACTGCTCTGAGAGCTGGGGTGCAGTCCTCACTCCCGGCGAAAAATCGCTCTTCAAGGAACAGCTCGGCAAGAGCATGAACGAAGCCGCCCAGACAGGCAGCGACGCAGCTTTTGAACTCTGCGACCTCAACGGCGATGAAGTCCCGGAACTTATCGTCTCACAGGGAACTCAGGCAGGCGACCTCTGCAAGATATACTATATCCAGAACAAGAACCTCTCCGAGCTTGAGGGAAGTTTCGGCTACGGCGGAAGACTCAGCTTCGACTTTGAGAAAATGGTCTTCTATGCTACCGATTCACCCAACAAGAATTCCTGCTGGACGCTGACCGGTGCCGATCTCAATAACTTCACAGCTTCGGGAAATACTATGGAGTGCGGAAGAAAATTCCCCCTCAACAGCGATTCCATGACAGCAGCTTTCAGATGATATATGGCTAAGTCAAAATATATCTATACCTGCAATCAGTGCGGATACGAGACTTCAAAATGGAACGGAAAATGCCCCTCGTGCGGTGCGTGGAACAGCCTTGAAGAAGAACTCGCAGATAAACCGGCGGCTCTTTCACGCTCATCGTATGCAGCCGTCGATCTCTCTGACCAGATACTTGAACTCGAAAACATCGGTGCAGGTTCAGATGTCAGATACAAGACCGGTCTCGGAGAACTTGACCGTGTCCTCGGCGGCGGACTCGTAAAGGGTTCGCTCGTCCTCCTCGGCGGTGAGCCGGGTATAGGAAAAAGTACGATACTCCTCCAGATATGCCAGTTCCTCGGTGAAGATCATTCTGTACTCTATATCTCCGGAGAGGAATCGGCAAGACAGATAAAACTCCGTGCCGACCGTCTTGGTGTCGATACGGAGAATCTCTATATCCTGACCGCTACAGATGCCGAAGCCGCCGCAGAGACCATATCTTCCAGCTCGCCTGATATCGCTATAATCGATTCTATCCAGACTATGAGCATAGGACGCATAACTTCCAGCCCCGGAAGCATCACACAGGTGCGTGAATGTACGAATCTCTTCATGCACACGGCAAAATCACTGGAGATACCGCTCATCATCGTCGGCCACGTCAACAAGGACGGTGCTATTGCAGGCCCTAAGGTAATGGAGCATATAGTTGATGCCGTTCTGTATTTCGAGGGAGAGCGTCATCAGAGCTACCGGCTTCTGCGTGCCGTCAAGAACCGTTTCGGCTCGACGAATGAGATAGGCGTTTTTGAAATGGCCGATAAGGGCCTCCGTGAAGTCGAAAATCCCTCGCAGATGCTCCTCGCCGGCAGACCGCATAACGTTTCCGGTACGTGTGTGGCGTGCGTAATGGAGGGAAGCCGCCCTGTCCTCGCAGAAGTTCAGGCACTCGCCGCAAAGACGAGCTATGCCGCTCCCAGACGTATGGCGACCGGCTTTGATTTCAACAGACTGAGCATAATTATCGCTGTCCTCGAAAAGCGTCTTGGCATCTTCATGGGAAGCCTTGACGTGTATCTCAACATCGTCGGCGGATTCAGACTCGACGAACCGGCAGCCGATCTGCCCGTGGCAATGGCACTCTATTCCGGTATAATGGACAAGCAGATAGACGAACAGCTCGTCGCTTTCGGTGAGATAGGACTCGGCGGTGAGATACGCTCCGTTTCACATATCTCCCACAGGATAAGAGAAGCCGAACGCATGGGCTTCACAAAATGCCTTATCCCGAAACAGTCAGCTTCTTCTATCGATATCAAAGACCACCAGATAGAAATAATCCCCGTCTCAACGCTAAAACAAGCATTCACCCATATCTGAGAACGATGCTTTTGAAGGCTGTTGTGGCTTTTATTGAGGAAAACCATTTTGAAAAAGTTTTCCCCAAATAAAGATACAGCAAACTTCAAAAGCATCGCCCTCTGATATGGGTATTTGTTTTAGAACCTGTCCACATAGGGATTCATGTATGCCTGAAAATCCGTACATTCACCCTATGTGGACAGGTTCTTAGAATTTTATATGTAATTGCATCTATGCCATAAAAACAGTTTGCTTTTTGAACGCTCTTTTATATCAACACAGAAAATGTATAACTTTTACGAAAACTGTTGAAAAAGATGAAGATTTGTGTTATAATTATAAACGATGATTGATGTTATCCGGTCGTATTAATTAAATAAGAATGATATCAGCAATAGGGGTGTGATTATGACAAATTCCGAGAATATAAAAATGATCGTTGGAAGTCAGGTCAACTGTCCTGCTTATGGGATCGGAGTTGTTACAGATCTGGTCCTTAATAGCTGCGGGAAATACTATATTTCAGTAAAATTCGAGGATGTTCAGGAGAGGATATTTCTGCTGGACAGTGCATATACAAATGAACTTCTTATTTTTGATGATGAAACAATAAGTGATCGTATCAGACAAATACTTAAACGTCAGCAGAAATTATTATCTGTTATGAATACAAAAACAACCAAACCCAACGATTCAGAGCAGATCATCACAGCACTGACAGAAGATCTTATGAATAAAAAGCAAATTGCAACAGAGCTTATCTCGCTGTATGATGACAGGAACTTCGAGATCGAGCTTTGCAGCAAGGCATTCTGCTATCTTGAATACCTTATAAACAAAAATAATATTACAGATAGACAGAAATCCGTGATCGCCGCTGCAATGGCATATATTGCACTGAAAGATTATGACGGTGATCTTCACACCTATATTGACAGGAAGTATCGGGAATATATGCCATACGAAAGCTATTGTTCAAAAAGCGTTCTTCAGAGTGCAGTGTACAGTGCGATAGGTGATCTCAGGAAAGATACAGGGTATTTTGATGAACGTTCGTACATTGCCGTTCCGCTTGTGATGTGTTGTGTCCCTCATTACAGAGTCAAGGACCTTTTCAAATTATCTTACGATATATATAAGAAAAAGCTGCTGTATGATGAGGATATCACAGACGATCAGATTATTGACAAGGTTGCGGAAAGCTTCATTGCTCTCAGACGTAAGGAGCTGATCTCCAATTCTGATACTATAAAGGGAACAAGCTACCTTATGTCAAAATTCACCCAGTCCTGCATATACAGCGGATACGGTCTTGACTCGCTTTCTGTTATAGTTGCCCATTGTATAAGGCTGATAATTTCTCATCTCTCACTTCCGGAGGATTCTTTTGCTGTTGAACCATATTATAGCGAAGGTTATACATTCTGGACCGAAAGTTTTGATGCTGATAAAAAGGAAAGGGTACACTATGAGAGCAGCAGAGCAGATTCCCGTCCTGTCCTGAAACTGTCGGATAATACGGTACACCTGATAACCGGTAAACACAGTCTGGATGATTGCTATGATCCGAATGATGTCCATATCATAGTATATAACGGTGACAGCGTCATTGCTGATAAGCTTATAGATGATCCGAATGCTATAACGTATAATGATGACAATTATGCGATGAGCTGCTATATCATTGCACGTCAGGCTATTGCTGTTGCGTCATCTCCTCTGGATAAACTTGGATATCAGATAGTCAGCGGAGATACTGTGATATATGATTCAAAAAGGCGTCTTTATCGTACAGACCTTTTCTTTGACGGCAGAGGAAACGAAATAAAGCCCGGCAGTAATTATTCCGGAGAGGCATTTGTTATAACCAAAAGATCGCATAGAAACGAGTATGGAGACAATATAAATGAGATAATGACAAAGAACGATTACGTCATATCTTCTGTAGAACTCAACGACCGTGATGTATTCTATTTTGACAATGAATCCTACATCTTTTTCAAGGTCGCAGCTTCAAAGATGATCGGCTATTCCTCTCCGTGGAGCAGTTTTATATCAATTGAGAATAAGATTTATAGCGTATACAGCGATGTTAAAATATTATTTCCGGCATCCTGCGGTAAAAATGACATAGCCGTAATGATCGATGGTCAGAAAGTCGTTTCTGATCCTGATACTGGTATTTCCTTCAGCATCAGTCTTTACTCAAAGGAATACGGTGATAAACTCGTATATACAATGCAAATCAGCGGACTTGAAGCCGGCTATCACAATCTGTGCTTATATAATTCAAAAAGCGGCAAGCTGATAAGCGGTGCTGATATGAGTTTTATCGTTGATCCGGCACTCAAAAAAACATACATTGAAAAGGATGATGATTCCGTGACCTTTGTTCTGTCAAGCAGCTTTGCGGAAACACAGCAGCTCAGATTTGAGTACGGAACGCCCCGGAAACAACTCCATGCTTTTGTAAAGAATCTTGGTCACGGTTCACTCGTCATTTATCCGACTAATATCAGCTATAGTGCGACCGGAGAGAAATGGTATGATATAGATAAGCCTATCCCATTTTACGAAATTCCAGAAAGCGTGAAATATCTGCACATATGTGGCCCGTACAATATGAGGGCATATTGCAGTCAGCCGGAAGCTGCTGTAAAAAAACAATACCTGAATTTGGATAAAGAGGACGGCTGTAACACTCTGTACAGGCTGTATCTTTCCTATCTCAGACAGGTGACCGGTAAAAGAAACGACAAGGTCTATTTTGAATTTGGGAACCGCTCTAAATATGCAATATTCTCTTATATTCCATATGTTAAGGTTGATAAGAGCAGGTTCTATTATGATGAAAAACGAAAAAAGCACATATTTGAATTCAATTTTACCGGCACAAGCTCAATAAAAGCTGTATTTACAGTCAAAGGTTCAGGTGAGCTTGTAACTGAAAGAGTCATATCGTCAGGTGATGTTATTGCACTATCTCCGGATGATCTGCCTTCAAAAACAGGGGCACTCATTATTACTCTGTATATGAAGAAGATGAATACTCTGTTTGAGCAGTATCAAGATGAACCTTTCTATTATTTTCCGGCATATCACCTCAGAAAGGCATTTGTAAGGCTTGATCCTTTTCCTCCGGATATCAGAGTCAATGATAAGAATATCACATTCAAATTGAATTTTGAAGGTGCTTCTGCTGTAAGAGCCGAGATAAGATCTGCCGGCTTTTCTGACTCGCTATTCTCTGCCGAAGCTCATAGCGGCGATGTGATCTCCTTTGATATTTCACATTATGCCGTTACTTCATATACTCTGCTATTGTACAGTGCAAATTCTGAAGATACAGGATATTCAGATGAACCATTTTTTGAATCGAAGCCGTTAAGCCCTCTTTTATGGAAGAGATCTGCGATAACCTCTTTTATATTCGATGACGGCTCATCAAAAAACACAAACTTCAGGATATATTTCAAAAAAATCAAGCTTATAGGAAAAAAACACTATCTTATTGCCGACTTATCTGACAAGGCAAACCGCCCTGTTAAAGATGATCTTGTACTGTCGATCATTAAAAACGATCCCCGAAGTTATGAGCTGACTATCTATTGTCAAAGGGACGGAAAGCTAAAAAGGCTGCGTCATAAAAACGGGAAGATCATTGCCAGCATCATTATCAATAAAATGGAGGAATCGAATTGAAGAATCTGATCGAACAAACAAATTTTATAAAAAATAAGTTTTCACGTTATCTCAGATCAACTTTTGACATCAGGGACAATACATATAAAAATTTATATTCTCAGCGACTGGATGAGCTTGAATCAAAACTATACAAAGGGCCGTATCTTGCATCGACGCTTCCATTTGAGCCGTCTAAAACACTGAATGAACTTATTTCCGAAGGAACTTTTGAGAATGGTTTCAGTAATATAGGTGGAAATGATCCTGAAAAGGACGACTATCTCGATTTTAACAGACCATGCTATGCTCATCAGATAAAGGCTTTCGACAGACTGCACAACGGACATAATATAGTTGTTACTACCGGTACAGGTTCCGGAAAAACAGAGTGTTTTATGTTTCCCATAATCAATGAACTTATCAGAGAGTATAATTCCGGCAGCAGAGAGCCCGGAGTTCGGGCTATATTCCTTTTCCCGCTGAATGCTCTTGTATATGACCAGATAGACAGACTCAGAGGCTTATTGCAGAACTGTCCGGAACTGAAATTCGGATTCTACACCGGCAGAACTCCGGAGGACGAACAGTCTAAAGAGGGCAAAAGGCTGCTCGGTCAATACCGCCAGAAATACGGTGAGCCAGCGGTAAACGAAGTTCTTACCCGTGAGAAAATGCGTGCCGAACCACCTCAGATACTTTTCACCAACTATTCAATGCTGGAGTACCTGCTTATCAGGCCATCTGACAGCAGCCTTATTTCAGCAGAAGGACTTAAAAATCTGAAATTCATTGTCCTTGATGAAGCACACATTTACAGAGGTGCCCTCGGAATAGAGATAGCCCTGCTCCTGCGGAGATTGCAGGGCACTGCCAACAGGATACCGCAGTTTGTCCTTACAAGTGCTACACTTGGAAGAGGCAGGGAGGATCTTCCGCAGATCATAGATTTTGCATCTAAGCTTACATCTGTTCACTTTGAAGCAGATGATATCATTTTCGGGATCCGGCATAACAATACAACTCCGGAGGAATATTCCATATCTCCGGAGGACTATACCGGTCTGCTGAGATCAGCGGATGAGCTGACGGCTTTCAGACAGATATATGAAAAGTATCGACAGTACAGCGACAGTCTTAGCATAGAAGCAAATCTGTATGAGCTGCTGATCCGTGATGCGAATGTAAAAATGCTGTTTCACCTTACGAAGAATGTTGGAGCATTTATTGATGTAATGAGAAATATGCCTGGATTTGATGTGTATTCCCTTACAGCACTTGTAGAGCTTATATCAAAGGCGAAGTCTGATGATTCCAAATATTCGGTAAAGCTCTATGACATAAAGTATCATATGTTTATGAAAGCTCCCGACGGTGCTTTTGTAACGATAGGTCAGAACAAAGATCTGTCACTAACAGTTGTTAATCAGATAAAAGGATTCAAAGCTTTCAAAATTGGAATATGTCAGAACTGCAAAGTCCCTTACATTATGGGAATAACCGAAAATAATATCCTCTGCATAGATGACGAGATAGATATCGATGAATCCTATGCTGACAAGGCAAAGCGGCTTGAATACTACCTTGTTTCCGAATGCCTTACTGAAGAGGAAATAAGAGATCTTGACAGTGATCCAAGTTTTGAAAAATACTATATATGCACAAAATGCGGATATCTTCGCAAGGCAAACTCGGCTGTATCCAAATCGGATTGTGAGCATTTTGATGCTTTCAGGACTGTGATCTACAAGTTCAAAGGAAAAAACGAATTTGAAGCTGATGACGATGATATAATTACAAATAATATCCACCGATGCCCTGTATGCGATCATAGATCCAATACAGGCGGTGTCATAATGGGATTCCACGTCGGTAAGGACAGAGCTACGTCAATTATTGCACAGATACTCTATGATTCAATGGAATATCCTACGAAAAAAGAAAAGGCAAGCGAATTCGCTATGTTCGGCACGGAGGATAAAATTATAAAGCTGCGAAAGCAGTTCCTTGCTTTTTCGGATTCAAGACAGCAGGCTGCATTTTTCTCGAAATTTCTCAACTCAAACAATGACAGATTCCTGAATAAGGCTATGATATGGAGCTTGTTAAAGCAGAACGGGCACAACAGGATCCCATATCTGTCACTTGTATCTCAACTGAATGACTTGTTAAAACTGTTCTATACTGATGAAGAAGCTATAAAGCACGCTAAAGCGGCTGCACTCTGGGAGCTGCTCCTTGTGGATGGCCGAAACAGCGGTGAGGGTATAGGTTTGTTCGCATTCAAGCTTGATCTTGAACGTGGGCATTACATTAAGGATTCGGAATTGGAAGCGGCTCTGAAACGCAAGGGATTTGGCAATGTTACTGCTGCACAGTTCAGGGATATCACCTCTCAGGTGTTTACTGTTTTCAGAATGGCTCCCTCAATTGAATATGAAGCATTGGCTACTGACAATTATGAGGAAAAAAAGGAACTTTTAGGCTATCGTCAGAGAAATACCTATATTTCTTTGCAGGAGACAAGAAAGAAAAAAGGCTCGAAGCCTATGTATTATCCGGTAAAGTCATTTTTGCCTGTTGAAGATGATACAGATAAAAAAAGTGCCACAAACAATGTCGTTAAGTATGTGATGAAGACGCTCGGATATGACATAAACAAAGCTAAGGATTTTCTCAGAATAGTTTTTGAGCTTGCAAAGAACGAAGGTGTTCTTGTGCCAAATACTGACCGGGACTACCCGAATACCTATCTGATACGAGCATCCGATTACAGTATCTACAGCTACAAACAGCTTAAATTTTTCAAATGCCGGAAATGCGGCAAGCTTACCCTTTACAACGTGAACTCGCAATGCACATCCGCAGACTGTGACGGAGAGCTTGCTGAGTGTGATGTTGACAATGATCCTGTATACAAGAACAACTATTACCGCAGCGAGTATATGACAAGACCGGTCGAAAGGCTGATATGCCGTGAGCATACTGCACAGATCAATGCTGATGAGGCTAAGGCGATACAGGACGATTTCAAAAGTGAGCAGGGAAAGACAAATTTTATAAGCTGTTCGACCACCTTTGAAATGGGAATAGACTTAGGAGGACTGAATACCGTATTTATGCGGAATGTTCCTCCGACGCCGGCAAATTACGCACAGCGTGCAGGACGAGCCGGAAGACGTGCCGAAACATCAGCCTTTATCCTCACTTTTTGCAGCTCAACATCTCACGATTACACCTATTTCTCAGCACCGCAGGAAATGATACGTGGGCTTGTCAAGCCGCCTTACTTTGTTATTGACAATGACAAGATCATTATGCGTCACATAACAGCTACCGCTTTATCAGCTTATTTCCGTGAGCCTGAATATCAGTCTGATTTTGATACTGTTGAACATTTCCTCGATGAGGACGTAGCCGCAAAGTTCCTTGCATATTTAAGAAGCCGTCCGGCTTTTCTGGGAAATATCATAGACGAATATGTCCTCCGAACGCCTGACCTGAAGGAAAAATACGGCGATTTCAAGTGGATAGATTCACTCAGCCAGTCCGAGAATGCACTGTTGTCCATGCGTGACGGAATGAAAAACCTCATCACTCTTTACAAGGACGCTCGTGAGTTTGCGTCTCAACAGCATCAGTGGGCTCTCTGCAAGAACTACGATCAAGCACTGGAACGCCTTAATACACGCAATTCGCTGATAACATATTTTACAAAGTACAACGTGATCCCCGGATATGGCTTCCCGGTGGATAATGTCGAGCTTTATATCTACGACTATGCCAAGCAGGATATGAGCGATGATTACAACCTCTCCAGAGATCTCTCTGTAGCTATTTCTGAATATGCTCCGGGTTCAGAGGTCATCGTGGACGAGAAGAAATATACCTCCCGGTATATTTTCCTTCCGCATAACGGCTATTCTCTTCCGACCACCTACTACTGTGAGTGTGGTAAATGCCATACCGTCAACACAAGTCCTGACAAAAACAAGTTCGTTCCTGGGTGCATATGCAAATACTGCAAGACTTCCCTGGACACATCTTCAAGAAAGGTAAAGAGCTTTATCACGCCCATTTTCGGATTCGTTGCCGATAGAAAAAACAAGGATACGAAAAGAATGAAGCCTTTTAAGACGTATGTCGGAGATATACACTATATCGGAGATTCGCTGTCAGGCTCCAGTGAGCTTAACAGTGTAGTTGAAGTAACAGAGCATCAGAATGAGGAGATGCTTGTACTGAACGAGAATAGATTCTTCTTCTGCCCTTCGTGTGGTTATACTGTTCTTGACAAGAAGCATATGCTGCCCTCAAAAATTATGGAACATTCTGAGTACCGGGGGAAAAGATGCACGGCTTGCAGCGAAAAGCTGAATCTCATTCACCTCGGACATTCATACAGGACTGATATAATACAGATAGGTTTTAATAATACCCCCGAAATGAATGATCAGGATACTGCTGTATCAGTCTTGTTTGCAATACTTGAGGGTATAAGTATGACTTATGATATAGAGCGAAATGATATAAGCGGACTGATCTATCGTGTTAATCCTGCAAAGCCTTATGATCTCATATTGTTTGATACTGTATCAGGCGGTGCAGGTCACGTTAAGCGGCTTAAATCTGATGATTCGCTTATGGAAGTGCTGACTAATGCTCTGAAAAAGGTATCACAGGATTGCTGTGCAGAGGATACGTCCTGTTATAACTGCCTGAGAACATACAAAAATCAAAGGCTTCATAATCACATCAAGCGTGGACTTGCAAAGAAAGCCCTTGAAAGGATAATACATCTGATACAGGATAATAATCTGCATTACAGACTGTCTGAACCGTCATTTGATTTTTCAAATGTTGATCCTGATATCATATTCCATGCCGGACTTATTGACGATGAAGCATCGCTGAATGAATTAAAAGCTCTCTTTGATGAACTTGAGCGGTGTAAAGCACCAATGCCAAGCGGATTTGCATACAATCTCTCGGCAGATGATGAGAGCTGTACTGAAAACGCTGATTTTGCGTGGAAAGATAAGAATATACTGCTGTTTACGATCGAAAACAGAGGATCATACGAAAAACTGGTCAACAGTCAGAATACTTTTAAGTGTTATCTGCTGACTGATTCATTTGATTATGTTGCGTTTACTGCGGAGGTCAATAAATAACTATGGCAAAAATGATACCTTCTGAGGGCGGATATTTTGATCCGTCAAGTAAGGAAAAGGAAATGTTCGATGCACTTTCAAAACTTCCGAATGATTATTATGTATTTCATTCATACAGGATCGTCAATATGATCCCGGATAAGGGACTGAACGAAAATGAGATCGATTTTCTTGTGTTCAATCCTAATTATGGCTGCCTGTTTATCGAGTGTAAAAACAGAACGATGCGTTTAGACGGAAGACAATGGCAGTATCTTGACCGAAGCGGAGGAACCGAGAAATGGTGCGATATGCATGATCCGTTTGATCAGGCATTCAGCGGACAGCATAATCTTTTCAATAAGTTCAGGGAACTTTATCCCGATTTAAGGCATATCATCAACTCGTGTAAATTTCTGGTAGCTGTCTGGCTTCCGAAATATCGTAAAGACGAGATCACTGAAGCAAACTTCGGGGCGAATATCACTAAAGAGATCATTATGACAAAGGAGGCTATGTATGATCCTGCTGAAACTGAAAGACAGGTCTCTGCTTTGATGAGGAGAATGGACAAGGTCCACCTCGTTTGCAAGTTTGAAGAAGAAATAATAGAAGACGGTCCGGGATATAAACATAATCTTTCATATTCTGATGCTATGCTGTTCTTCAGGAAAGTTCTCTGTCCTACGTTCAAGACGATAGTTAATGTGAAAAAGGATTTCGAGGATACATATCTGGAATTGCTTGAAGAGCAGTATGTCGTGATCAACTTTCTTGCTCATCAGAGGACTGCTGCAATAAGCGGAGGAGGCGGTACAGGAAAAACTCTCGTTGCCGTGCATCGTGCAAGCCTGCTTGACGAAAGTGGTGACAGTGTACTGTTCCTTTGCTATAACCGTAATCTCTGTGATGATCTGATCCGGAAAAACGGCTCTAAGCTGAAAAATGTTGATTTTTATACACTTGATTCTCTTGGCTGTCAGAAATGCAGAACAACTTTTGATAAGCTGAGCTACTTTGATCTTAAAGACGTACTGGAAAATGAGATACTCGACGGTGTATTCAAGTATAAGCATATTATAGTTGATGAGGGACAGGATTTTGGAAGAAGAAATGATAACGAGACTAATATCAGATCTGAGATCTTAGAACTTCTTTCTGATTACGGAGCCGGGAAATACGGCCGTGAAGACACATCATTCTTTATTTTCTATGACGAGAATCAGTGCGTTAATACAAAAGAACTTCCTGTTTATCTGAATAATGTTGATTCAAAGCTTACTCTTTACAAGAACTGCCGGAACACAAAAAATATAGCTGCAACAGCATACTCTCTTCTCCCTTCTGCTCCAATAATGAATAAAAGAGCATGGAACGGCGATACGTCCAGTTTCATCTTCTGTTCAGGCAGGGACGAACTGAAAAAAAGACTTGACAGGACGATCGAAGAACTATCAAAGGATAGCTGCTCTGATCGTGTTATCATATCGTGCAGTGATTCTCTTGATCACAGTGCTGTTAAGGAGAATATGATAACTGAGGCTGACGGCAGAACACATTATTATAAATCGAACAACCGGAAAACTCCACTGTATACCTGCCCGACATTCAAAGGCTTGGAAGCAGAAGATGTTATCATCATTGATATAAATAATGGTTCTTTTTCCGAGGGCAACTGCGATTTTTATGTGGCAGCATCACGGGCAAAGAAAAGATTATTTATTTTTATTGATAAGAATAATGCAGATATTGAGAATATTCTGAGTAAAAGATTCCCAAAGGCGTATGACGTAAAGGATATTGAAATGAAACTCGCTCTTGCGATGCACGGTGTTAAAAAATAGAACGTGATGATAAAATTGTTAAGAACCTGTCCACATAGGAGGTTTTCCTTTTCTGCTCATAGCTATGGCTTTTGAGGATAAAAAAGCAGATCCCGATACAAATGTATCCGGGATCTGTTTGTTTATTCGGTCTTGTTTTTCCATTTCTGTGTTAAGAAAGGTTTTCTCCAATAAAATGTACAGCCGCTATGTCATCAAGCTTCAGAGAACATATCTTTGCCGACTCCGCAGAGAGGACATTCAAAGTCCTCCGGGAGATCCTCGAACTTTGTG
>CADBQF010000412.1 GCA_902796705.1 Ruminococcus flavefaciens | reverse complement strand
GAGGATATAATTCCCGAACCGTACCGCCGCACCGGAACGGCAGTAACAGTTATATGCGAAGAATCAGCGGTCAAGAACATTAGATCAGCACTTATCTCGTCAGGAGCATTATCCGTAAAATAAAACTCACCCGTGCCGCCTTGCAATGACACAGGTGAGTCTGTTTTGTCAGTCTCTCCACATTTTTCTGTAGGAGAAACAGGTTATGTTCTCGGCTTTTTTGAATTGCCTTGCGAAATAGCTCTGATCGTTGAAACCGCACATATGGGCTATCTCATCGACGGAGCGGTCAGAAAAGCGAAGGAGTTTTTTTCCGTAATTTATCCTTGCTGTGATAATGTGCTGGAATATCGTCATTCCGTATATCTTTTTATACTCTCTTGTAAGGTAGAATTTGCTTATATAGAACTGTGACGATATTTTTTCAAGTGAGAGCTGCTCACTGAAATGGTCATCGATATAGGTATGTACAGCAGCGAGTTTCTGCCTGAGAGCTGTGTCGTACTGCTGCTGTGAAGAATTTGAAGTCAGAGCGATAGTAAGGATATCGACTATGCCTCCGGATATAAGCACTTCTGCTTCCGGAAGATCTTCTTCGCATATAGATATCATGTCATTTATGGCAGAGACGATCTTGTCAAAGAACTGCGGACGGAATACGTGTTCTGACTGTTTCCTGAAATATTCATAATACTGTTCAGATGCAGCACCGTTGAAATGCACCCACATGACCTCCCACGGTTCTGTTTCGACCGGGTGATATTCATGGTCGCTGCGGCAGTCGATGAAGAAGCAGTCGCCTTTTGTGAGAACGTAGTGCTTGCCGTCGATGCTGAGTTCGCCTTTTCCGCTTATAACAGCAGCGATAAGGAATGAGTCAAGGTCATGCCGTGAGGAGGAAGCTGCATCTTCAGGCTTGAGGCAGCCGGTCTCCTGCAAATAAAAAAATGTGTTTTTTGCAGCAGGTGACGGGGTATTGATTATCCGCTTTGAATGCCTATTTAAAAAGCGGCTGTTTTTATTGTAATCCATGTTGATTCTCCGTTTATGTGATCTTTTTCACGAATTGTTCCGATGCGGCCGGCAAGAGGGAGGGGAAGCAGCACCGGAAGTCATATACAATATAACTATATCATAAAATTTTTCATTTGTCTACACTTTTGAAAAAATATCATTTGTAATGAAATAACGTACTATCGGCAAATAATAAGCACGACGGCTGCTGCTGCCAGCAGAAGAAGAGCATATATCCATAAACGTGAGCGTTTCTTCCTGAAGAGCATCTCGCCGGTGATCTGAGAAATATATTCTTCTGCCTCTTCACGGGAGACATCAGGAGGCAGAGCATTGATATGCGGCCGGAGATAGAAGACCGCCTTTTCAAAATAGATGCTGTCAGTATTATTGATCTCGATTATCTGTTTGTTTACACCTTTAACCATAATTCCTCCATATAAAAGCTTTATGAAGATATGATAGGCATAAATTATAAGATTAATCGTTTGTAGATGTGCAAAATAGTATTTTGTTTTCAGAAGATAAACTGCAATAGTGTATAGCAATGTATCACATATGCACAATATTATTTATGATATCAAAGAATTATATATTGACCTTGACAGCTAAAAATGATAAAATTATTATATAGATTTATTTTTTGTTTTTTCAGGAGGAATGATCATGAAAAGAGTGGCTTCGGCTCTTGCAGCGGCAGTCCTTGCAGTATCTTCACTGCCTGCACTTCCGGCTGCGATGACAGATAAAACTGAGGCTGTATCGTCAGCTTCAAGAGTTCGTGTCGATATGAACAGAAATGACGGCAGATCGGCTCTTTACGCTCCGAACGCCGAGAACTGGAACTACGACGGCAACGCTTTCAAAACCTCCACCGGTGTTACGGTGAAGATATCAAACGGAAGTTCCAGCGGTTCGGTCGATGCGACAAATAACAAAAAACTCCAGAAATATGACGGAACTACGCCTTATCTCATTGCTGACGGTGTATTCAACAAAGACAATGATACATCAGGTGCGTTAAAGATAGAGATATCCGGACTTTCTTCCGGTACGCACTCTTTTTCCGGCTGGCATAGCTGCCTTTACGGAAATGTTTCGCCAAGCACGCTGAAAATATCAGTGAACGGGACGGTAAAGCAGACCGGCATACCCTGTCCTGTCAATATTACGAACGATAACGATGCAGGCCGTTCCTATGTGGAATTTTCGGGAACTTCCGCTACTATACTCATTCAGGGCGAGGGCAATAAGAGCTACAGCAACGCATGGCTCAACGCATTTGAGATAGACGGTGCAAGTCCGTTCGATTCGATCTCAAAAATAAGCCCTGATGATAAGGCAAAACATCACAACGCCGAAGACGGCCTTAGCTGGACAGCAGGAAAAGGTGCATCTTCCCATGATGTGTACATAGGAACTGATCCGGCAGCCGTTCTCAATGCAACAAAAGCTTCTCCGGAATACAAAGGAACTGTCACAAAGCCTCATTTCGACCTTGACGACAGCTATTCCTCGATACCGGTGTACTATTGGAGAGTCGATGAAGTCAGCTCTTCCGGAACAGTAAAGGGAGCTGTGTACTCATTCCAGCTCAACCGCCTTGCATTCCCCACAGCCGAAGGATACGGCCGCTGGGCGAGAGGCGGACGGGGCGGAAGCGTTTACCATGTAACGAATCTCAATGATTCGGGTGAGGGTTCGCTCAGATACGGTCTTGAAGAAGTCAAAGGTTCAAGAACTATCGTATTTGATGTCGGAGGAATAATACAGCTCAAAAGCAAACTGACCGTTCCGGCAGACGGCGGCGATGTATATGTTGCCGGCCAGACTGCTCCCGGAGACGGCATAACTCTTACACACTGGGGATTCGGTATGCTCGGCTGCGACGATGTCATCATACGTGATATACGTGTACGTCCCGGTGACAGAGGACTTTCCGGAGTCAACGACGTATCCGACGGAATGGGACTTTCAAGCTCGAACCATTGCATTATAGACCACTGCTCGATGTCATGGGCAACAGACGAGGGCTTCTCGTCACGCTCGGCATCGAATATAACATTCCAGTGGAACATCATAGGCGAATCGCTGCATGATTCTATCCACTATAACGCAAATGACCGCACCCAGACAGAGACTCACGCATTTGCCGGTTCGGTAAGCGGAAATATCGGAAGCTTCCACCACAATCTTCTCATAGACTGCACCGGAAGAAACTGGTCACTTGCCGGCGGTATGGAAAACGACGGCGTGACATACGGCGGAGCTCTGGATATCTCCAACAATGTCGTT
>CADBQF010000411.1 GCA_902796705.1 Ruminococcus flavefaciens | reverse complement strand
GTCCATCATCAAGGACAACCAGATACACATGGCTTCTCTCTGTGTTGCTGCTTCACACAGCGTAAACGGCGTTTCAAAGCTCCACTCTGAGATCATCAAGCAGTCCGTATTCCACGATGAGTACGAGAACACTCCTGAGAAGTTCAAGAACGTCACAAACGGCATCGCTTACAGAAGATGGCTCTACCAGTCCAACAAGGGACTCACAGAACTCCTCTCCGAGACTATCGGCACAAAGTTCATCAAGGACGCTTCCGAGCTTGAAAAGTTCAGAGCATTCCAGGACGACAAGAGCGTTCTCGAAAAGCTCTCCGCTGTAAAGGCTGAGAACAAGCAGAAATTCGCCAAGTATGTAAAGAACAACTCCGGCATAATCCTCAACACCGACAGCATCTTCGACGTTCAGGTAAAGCGTCTGCACGAGTACAAGAGACAGCATCTCAATGTCATGAACATACTCACCGATTACGCTTACCTCCTCAACAACCCCGATGCTCCTTTCACTCCCAAGACTTATATCTTCGCTGCAAAGGCTGCTCCGGGATACTATCTCGCAAAGCAGATCATCAAGATGATATGGGCTATCTCCGAGGAGATCAGAAAGAACCCGAAGATCAACCAGAAGCTCCAGGTAGTATTCCTCGAAAACTACTGCGTAACGCTCTCTGAGCATCTCATGCCGGCTTCCGATATCTCCGAGCAGATCTCTCTCGCAGGCACAGAGGCTTCCGGTACAGGCAACATGAAGCTCATGCTCAACGGTGCTATCACTCTCGGTACACTTGACGGTGCCAACATCGAGATCAAGGAAGCTGCCGGCGATGACAATATCGTCATCTTCGGCATGACGACTCCCGAAGTGAACGAACTCAAAGCAAGAGGCTACTATCCCAACGATTACTTCAACAGGGATCAGCGTATACACGAGGCTATCGACCGTATGTACCACGGCATCAACGGCTGCACATTCAACGATGTTGCAAACTCGCTCAAAGACCGTGATCCTTACATGGTGCTTGCTGACTTCGACAGCTACAGGAACGCTCAGAACTATATAACAGAGTGCTACAACGACAAGCTCAAATGGGCTAAGATGTCACTCAACAATATCGCCGGTGCAGGCATATTCTCAGCCGACAGAGCTGTTTCTGAATACGCTGACAATATCTGGCATTTAAGATAATATAACAGGACGGATATTATCTGTTATCAAGGGAGTCACCCATACACATGACAGCTTCATGGAGGGTGACTCCATGCTATGCAGTGAGATATCCGGCTGATGACGACTTTTCATAAATAATGATACGGAGTGGATACCTATGAAACCTATTTACGACACCTGGAATCTTCACTACAAATCAATATTCGGTGCTGTCAGACAGTACGAGACGTGCCGCTTCTCGATAATGCTGCCGGAAGACATCGTACCGGATTTCCCCCCTGTGCTTGTCCTTTTCAGAACAGGCTTCAAGGAAAGGTTTTTGAATATGTACCCCGACGGAGAAGAAGACGGCTATAAGATCTATTCTACCGAATATGTAGCAAGATACACCGATGTTCACTATTACTATTTCTCATACACACAGGGCGGTATACGCCATTATATCAAGAAGGTGAACTGCCATGAGGCTGCCGTCGATCACGGCGACCTCTTCCAGCTTACAGTTTACAGCAATACCTATGAAACTCCGAAATTCCTCAAAGGCGGAGTAATGTACCAGATCTTCCCCGACCGTTTCTGCAAGAGCGGAAAAGTCCACGAGAATATCCCCGAAGGCAGAGTCCTCCGTGAAGACTGGGGCGGCACTCCGTATTACAAACCTGACCATAACGGCCATGTGTGGAACAACGACTACTTCGGCGGTGATCTTGCCGGAATACAGTCAAAGCTCCCGTATCTGCACAGCCTCGGAGTTACGTGCATCTACCTCAACCCGATATTTGAATCCCACGAGAACCACAGGTACAATACAGCCGACTATATGAAAGTCGATCCCCTCCTCGGCACGAACGAGGACTTTGCAGAACTCTGCAAGGAAGCCGAAAAGTACGGTATATCCGTGATACTCGACGGAGTATTCTCCCACACCGGTGCTGACAGCGTATATTTCAACAAGTACGGCAGATATCCGGAAAAAGGTGCTTTCCAGTCAAAGGACAGCAAATACTACGAATGGTACAGCTTCATCGATTATCCGAATTCATACGAATCATGGTGGGGAATAGACACTCTCCCGAATGTCTGGGAGAACAACGACAGCTACACCGAATTCATCTGCGGCGACGAGGGAGTCCTCCACTACTGGCTCGGACTCGGTGCAGCCGGATTCAGGCTCGACGTTGCCGACGAACTCCCCGACCAGTTCCTCAATAACCTCCGCAAGAGCGTGAAGAGCTTCGACAAAGACAAGATCGTCATAGGTGAAGTCTGGGAGGACGCTTCCAACAAGGAGAGCTACGGAGTCAAGAGAAGATACCTCCTCGGTGACCAGCTCGACTCTGTAATGAACTATCCGTTCAGAGAAGCTATAATCAGCTTCATCAAGGGCGGCAATGTGACCGATTTCATCAATTCGATAATGACTATACTCGAAAATTATCCCAAGCCGACTATCGATGTGCTTATGAACTTCGTATCCACACACGATATCGAGCGTGCAATAAACCGTCTCGGCGGCGAAAACTGCGATAACAAGAGCAAAGACTGGATGGCAGAGAGATATCTCACTCCCGAACAGTACAGCAAGGGCAAGGCTCTGCTCAAAGCAGCTATGGCTCTCCAGTTCTTCCTTCCGGGCGTACCGAGCATCTACTACGGCGACGAAGCCGGTTTGCAGGGATATAAAGATCCTTTCAACCGCCGCTGCTACCCGTGGGGAAATGAAGATCAGGATCTGATAGCCTATGTATCAGAACTCAGCCGCATCAGACGCTCTATCCCGAATATGGCATCAGGCAGCACATATTTCGTATTCAACGATACAAAGGTGATAGACGACCGTGTCATCGGCTTCACACGAGAGGGCGATCTTGATTATATCTTCTTCATTAACAGAAGCGGCGATACAGTCGAGATACCAAATATGTCGCAGCATCTTTCAAGATTCAAGGATCTCAGCTCCTGCATAGGAAAATTCGAGAACGACACTCTCACCGTCGAGCCTTACGGATATTCGATAATCAACGCCGTTTTCGTAGACTGAAAAATATTTTCAGAGGGGAAGGAGATTTTAAGATTAATTTAAGCTAATGGGCATATAATAATATCAAGATCAAGGAACGAACCTGATCACCCATTCCCCCCTCTGAATTTATTTATATACAACTCTCTCTTACGCCTGCTGAAAAGCAGGCAATTATTTTTTGTCAAGGTGCTGCTTCGCCGCATTTTTGTTTTATATCAAAAACTGTCCGTCACCGGCGTACAAGCGTATTCACCAAAAATACATTTGCTATTGCCTTTAATTTTGGCTTTCTGTCAATTGATTTCGGAGGGATAATCGTCTATAATTATTATTGTGACAAAATTGTCAATTTCGATCTATTATAGAAAGTATGGTATTTTATTATGGCTGATAAAGTTGTTAAATTTGGCGGCAGTTCACTTGCCGATGCTGCACAGTTCAGAAAAGTTGCCGCTATCATAAAGAGCGACGCTAAGAGAAAATTCGTCGTTCCCTCTGCCCCCGGAAAGAGATTCTCCGACGATATCAAGGTAACTGATATGCTCTACAAATGCTGTGACCTCGCAGGAAGCGGCGTTGATTTCTCTGAGGATTTCCAGAAGATACGTGACAGATACAACGGCATAATCTCCGACCTCGGCGTTGATATCTCCCTCGAAGAAGAATTCGAGAATATAATCAGCGAGCTGAAAAACCGCCCTGCAAAGGATTTTGCTGCAAGCCGTGGTGAATATCTCAACGGCAAAGTCCTCGCTGCATATCTCGGCTTCAATTTCGTTGATGCTGCTGATGTTATCATTTTCGATACAAAGGGCATACTCATGCTCGACGAGACAGTAAAGGCTGTCCGCTCAAAGCTCAGCGGCCTTGACAATGCCGTTATCCCCGGATTCTACGGCAGAACTACAGAAGGCTACATCAAGACATTCTCAAGAGGCGGCTCTGACGTTACAGGTTCTATCATAGCAAATGCAGTCAAGGCTGATATCTATGAGAACTGGACAGACGTTTCCGGATTCCTCGTTGCCGATCCGAGAATAGTTGAAAAGCCTGACGTTATCGAAGTTATCACATACCGTGAACTCCGTGAGCTTGCATACATGGGAGCATCTGTTCTCCACGAAGACGCAATTTTCCCTGTACGTTCAGCAGGCATTCCGATAAATATAAGGAATACGAACCGTCCGGAAGATGCCGGAACGATGATCGTT
>CADBQF010000410.1 GCA_902796705.1 Ruminococcus flavefaciens | reverse complement strand
CGGATATCCTCGCCCTTCATGAGCTTTACGACGAGTATCGAGAAATTGCAGCTTCCGAGAAAATATCCCAGTGCGGCGGCAATAAGTATAGCAAGCAATACTTTCATTATTTATCATTCCCTCCCCGCTCACGGACGATGAAGCGGACAGGTGTTCCTTCGAGTCCGAATGTTGAGCGTATCTGATTTTCAATGTACCTTCTGTATGAGAAATGGAACAGATCGGCTCTGTTCACGAACGTTACGAACGTCGGGGGTTTTGTCGAGGGCTGAGTCATGTAGTATATCTTCAGTCTCCTGCCCTTGTCTGACGGCGGCTGGACTCTTGTTGTAGCATATGCAAGCACGTCGTTGAGCATACCTGTGGATATACGCATACTGTTCTGCCCGTAAGTGTACTTTATAAGCTCATAGAGCTTGTTGATACGCTGTCCTGTCTTGGCTGATATGAAGACGAACGGGACATACGACATGAAGCTGAAATCGTTTTCGAGCTTTGTGCGGTATTCCTGCATCGTCTTGTCGTTCTTCTCCACGAGATCCCATTTGTTGACGGCAACGACGCAGGCTTTTCCCTGTTCGTGTGCGTAGCCGGCAACTTTTGAATCCTGCTCGGTGAATCCCTCTGCTGCATCGAGCATTATTACACAGACATCAGCACGGTCAACGGCCATATATGCACGAAGCACGCTGTAATGCTCGACCTTTTCGGTTATCTTTGATTTCTTGCGGATACCGGCTGTATCGATGAAGACGAACTTTCCGTACTCGTTCTCTATGACGGTATCTGTTGAATCTCTTGTAGTACCGGCGATATCGGAAACGATCATACGCTCCTCGCCTGATATCTTGTTTATGAGAGAAGATTTTCCGGCATTAGGCTTTCCTATGACAGCCACACGGATATATTCCTCGTCGTATTCAGCTTCCTTTTCGTCCGGGAGAAGATCATAGACCGCATCGAGCATATCGCCCGTTCCGTGGCCGTGAACGGAAGATATCGGGTACGGATCACCCAGACCGAGGTTGTAGAACTCGTAAAGCTCCATAGGAGGCTCACCGAGCGTATCACACTTGTTTACGGCGAGTATCACGGGTTTGCCGCTCTTGATGAGCATTTCAGCAACGGCGTAGTCATCTGCTGTAACGCCGCATCTTATGTCGGTGACGAACACGATGACATCAGCCTTTTCTATAGCAAGCTCTGACTGCCGACGCATCTGTGCGAGGATAACGTCATTGCTGTCGGGTTCTATACCGCCCGTATCGACGACCATGAACTGCTTTCCTCTCCACTCGCATTTGGAGTAGATACGGTCACGGGTAACGCCGGGAGTATCCTCGACGATAGAGAGCCGCTGACCGATCAGCTTGTTGAACAGTGTCGATTTTCCGACGTTAGGTCTGCCGACAACGGCAACTATCGGTATTGACATTTAGCACCGCTCCTATTCTTAATATATTGTATACGGCACGAAGAACGCACCGTTGTTTTCATGTTTATCAGTATTGTATCCCCATCATCGCATCGAGAAGCTCATAGCCGTCGCTCTGTGTGGACTTCACTGTCACGCCGAGTTCACGCTCTACATCGGTGACGGTGAGATCGTCAAGAAAAACTTCGCTGTCACGCCTCAGCATTGCCGATGAGATAAGAAGCTCCGTGCCGAGGTCTTTGCCTCTGAGCTGGGCAATGAGATCCTGAGCCGTGATAAGTCCTGTGACGGTTATCGTCTCACCGAAGAAGTCATTGCGTATCTTATAAACATCGCATTTCAGCTCCGGGAATTTTTTTTCAGCCATTTCAGCAAGACTGCAAATGACATTGTACGGACTTGCACCTGTGGCTATTGAGACGTGTCGGCTGCCGCCCTCCCATTCAGCCATATTGAGAGCTTTCTCAAATTCATCTATGAGCGAGCGAAGCATACCGACGCCGTTCTCATACTGTGAGAAGTCCTCGTAAAACTCCATATCCGGGATCTCACGCTCCGCAATAAGGAAGAACTCGTCCGACGGGAAGACTGTTCTTGTGCCGAACTTTTCGAGGAACTGCTGCTGGTACTCAGCGATGATATCGATCGTCTCCCCTGCCTTTTCCTTAGTGAAAGGCACGAGCGGATAGAGTCCCTTTCTGAACTTCGTAAGTCCGACCGGGACGACAGCCATGCTCGTGATATTCGGCATAAGCTCACCGAGATCACGGAGCGAACGGCGGAGTTCGTCGCCGTCGTTCAGACCGGGACAGCAGACTATCTGGCAGTTGAGTTTTATGCCGTTCTCGGCAAGCTGCCGGATAAATTTCAGCTTTTCTCCGGCGAAGCGATTGTGCATCATCTTCACACGCAGGTCGGGATTGGTCGTATGGACGGAGACATTGATATTCAGCTTCATCTTGATGATCCTGTCTATGTCCGACTGCTGGAGATTAGTCAGGGTGACATAGTTTCCCTGGAGGAACGAGAGTCTTGCGTCGTCGTCCTTGAAGTATAGCGTTTCCCTCATGCCCGGAGGCATCTGATCGATGAAGCAGAAAACACATTTATTGCTGCACGACTGTTTGCTGTCCATGAGGAAAGTCTCGAATTCAAGACCGAGATCGTCGTACTCGTCCTTTGAGATATGGAACTGTCTTTCTTCTCCGCTGCGGAGAACGCACACATTGACGGAAGTCTCTGCTGCATAGTACATATAATCAAGGACATCCTTTATGCCGTGTCCGTTTATCGTGACGAGGATATCCTCCGGCAAAATGCCTGCTTTTTCGGCAGGCGAACACGGTATAATGCTGTTTATTCTGACCATAGAATTACTCCGCTGTAAAAAGTTAAAAGGAGAGAAGGACTACTCCTCCTCTCCTTCTCATGAACCGGACATTACCGATTATTCAGCGTCAATTTTAAGAACCTCAACGCCCTTATAGAAACCGCAGTTCTTGCAAACTCTGTGCGGAGCCTTATATGCACCACAGTTGTCACACTTTGACATTGCAGGTGCTTCAAGCTTCCATACTGCTGAACGTCTCTTATCACGTCTTGCTTTGGAAGTTTTTCTCTTCGGTACAGCCATTCTGGCACCTCCTTATAGAGCTTCACAGCTCAGTTATTTAGACAATCGCACTGGCTGACATTCAGGTCACAGCCGCACACCATACACAGACCTTTACAGTCTTCTCTGCAAAGATTCTTGGAAGGCAACTGGAGAAGGATATCAGTCACAGCGATATCATTCATTTCAATGCTCTCTCCGTCTGCAACGATATACTCATCGTTATCGCTGTTCACGCTCGGAACGACGGTATGCTCAAACTTAAACTCAAAAGACTTTTCGTACTCTTTAAGGCACCTGTCGCAGGTCATCATGAGAGTGAGGCGAGCCTCATACACAAGATGAACTATACCAGCCCTGTTATAGAGTTTTCCGCTGATACTGACGGGAGACACGAAGTCATAGCCTTTTATATCAGAGAGTTCGCCGGGCTGGATATCATAGGAGATATCCTTTGATTCGCCGGTTATAGTGAAAAGCTGCTTTAAATTGATTATCATATTTACATTCCTCAGAGCATCACAAAATAGATTATACACTAAAAATCCGGATATGTCAATAGACTATCGGCAAAAAACCGGAAATGTGCTTGAAAAAATTACTTGATGAACTGCTTTACGCTTTCAGGAAGCTCAGACTCATCAGCAGAAACAGTGAAAACGATCTTTACATCTTCACCTGTGAGCTTGTCAAGTTTAACGAGGAGCTTGCCGTACTCATCGTAGTCACGTCCGCCGATCTTGAAGATACCGTCAACGAAAATGTCTGTGATATCATAGTTGCTTGCGAGAAGACCAGCGATGAAGCCGTAGAATGAAGCGTATCCCTCGATATCGTAATACTCGGTATCGCACCATCTTACCTTGCGGCTGATAGAATATCTTACTGTAGAGCCTTTCTCAACGCATACGATGCTGCCGTTGGAAGCCTTTACAGCCTCGTTGATGTCGTCGATGAGGATCTTGGTCTTGCCTGTGCCTTTTTTACCTGTAATAAGCTTAATCATAATTTACTCCTTCCGTGCCTTGCGGCATTTGTGACGATAATTGATAGGTTTATTTGCAAGTCCTATCAGCCAAGCTTAGCTTCGAGAGCAGCCTTTGCACCCTCATAGCCGGGTTTTCCGAGGAGAGCGAACATATTTGACTTGTAACTCTCAACACCGGGCTGATTGAACGGATTGACACCAAGTACATAGCCGGAAACAGCACAAGCCTTCTCGAAGAAGTAGATCATGTATCCGACGCTCTCTTCGGTAGTATCGTCGAGTTCGAGGATCATGTTCGGAACGCCGCCCTCAGTGTGAGCGAGGACTGTTCCCTCGAATGCCTTTCTGTTTACAACGGACATATTCTGGTTTGTGAGGAAGTTAAGACCGTCGAGGTTCTCTGCATCGGGTTCGAGGAAGAGGTCGGTCTTAGGCTTCTTTATATCAACGACGGTCTCGAAGAGGATCCTTGCACCGTCCTGGATATACTGTCCCATTGAGTGGAGGTCAGTTGAGAATACAGCAGCCGACGGGAAGATTCCCTTGTTGTCCTTGCCTTCGCTCTCGCCGAAGAGCTGCTTGTACCATTCTGACATCATAACGAAGCTCGGATCATAGGAAACGAGCATTTCAACGGACTTGCCCTTTCTGTAAAGGATATTCCTGAGAGCAGCATACTTGTAGCAGTCGTTGTTGTCGAAATCTGCACAAAGCTCAGCCTGAGCCTTTGCAGCACCCTTCATGAGAGCGTCGATATCGCAGCCTGCAACAGCTATCGGGAGAAGACCAACGGCTGTAAGAACAGAGAAACGTCCTCCTACATCGTCCGGAATGACAAATGTTTCGTATCCCTCTGTATCAGAAAGGCTCTTGAGAGTTCCCCTTGCCTTGTCTGTAGTAGCGAAGATACGGTTCTTAGCCTCTTCCTTGCCGTACTTGTCTTCAACCATTTTCTTGAAGATCCTGAAAGCAAGAGCCGGCTCTGTAGTCGTACCGGATTTGGAAATGACATTCACTGAGAAATCCTTGCCTTCGCAGAGAGCGATGACCTCGTTGAGGTAAGCAGGATTTATGCTGTTTCCAACGTAGTATATATCAGGTGTATCCTTCTTGATGTTATTGTAAAGAGGCGACCTGAGAAGCTCGATAGCTGCTCTTGCACCGAGGTAGGAACCGCCGATGCCGATAACGATGAGGATATCGGAATTGGACTTGATCTTCTCGGCTGCTGCCTTGATCCTTGCGAATTCTTCCTTATCGTAGTTTGTCGGAAGGTCTACCCAGCCGAGGAAATCGTTTCCGAGACCGGTCTTGCTGTGGAGAGAAGCTGCGGCAGCCTCTACCTGAGCCTTTATACCGGTAAGCTCGTCAGCATTAACAAAGTCGCTGAGATATTTTGTGTTGAGTTTTAATGACATTTATCTTTACCTCCAGATCTGTATGCAGAACATACAGGATATATTACCATCTTTATCATACTATATTTTGTGGAATATTTCAAGAGTAAATGAAACTTTTATTCATTTATGACAAAATAAACTCGTTTTAGTTGAGAATATTCAGCATCATTTCCTTAAAAACATACCGAAAAGAAAGTTTATCCACATCATTCTTTACAATGATGCTGCTTTCGTACAAAAGCGTATCCCCGTTATAGAACGCAGCAGTCCCTATCTTCTGCCCTTTTTCAAGCGGGGCATCGAGGTATTCCGGAAGGACTGTCACTGTAGTGAGCTTCTTCATGCCTTTGGGTACTGCGATATCATTCTGTGAGGCGAGCGTTATCATGACTGACTGTTCGGTCCCGCCCCTCACGCTTACAGGTCTGAGCATCTCGTCGGGGAACAGCGAAGATGTTATCCTGTATCCTCTGAAACCTTCGGTCACGAGGTCTTTTGCCATGCGGAGCGAACTCTCGCTGTCCTTGCAGCCTGAAACGACTGCGATGAAAACATCGCCGCTTTCTGATCTTCCGGCTTCGGCGGCACAATAGCCGGACTGCTCCGAATGGGCAGCCTTGAAGCCGATATGCTGATCGAAAGTCCTTGCGAGCGTGTTCTCGTTCACGAGTTCGACAGTCCCCTCCCTTATATGATCGTGCCATATGCCGAAATAAGGCAGAATGATCTCATGCCCGGATAATTCAGCACAAATGACCGCCGTATCATAAGCGGTAGTGACATTGCCGTCCTCCTCATAGCCGTATGGGGAATAAAATGATGTATCACGCAGTCCGAGGGTGAAAGCCTGAGCATTCATCCTTTTTGTGAACTCTCCGACCGTTTCCTCTGAATTTTCAGCGAGAACAGTGACGGCATCATTGGCATTTCCGACGGCAGCGGCCTCGATGAGTTCACCGACCGTTATCTTGTCACCCGGTCTCAGCCAGATCACAGAACCCTTAGTACCCTCGACAGAAGAAGACGCTGTAACGACCGTATCGGCAGAATATCTGCCTTCTTCCATATCCTGTGCGATCAGGAGCAGAGTCATCAGTTTTGTGAGATATCCCGCATTGGTCTTATCTCCGGGACGCTGCTGCTGGAGGACAGTCCTTGTCCGTGCTTCCATGAGTACGTATTTTATCTGTGTATCCGCTTCGACGGCGGCATTTGCCGAAGAAAACGATGATGCAGCCAGTATCAGGGCTGCTATGAAACATAAAATGGTCTTCAAAGATATCACCTCGGTGCATTATATGTACCAAGGCAGAACGATATTACGCACAGGGCAGAACGCTCCTGCCCTGTACGCTAATCTTAATTATTTAACAGTTGTTATGATGTAGCTGTCCCGATACGTTCCGGATATATCAAAATTTCCGGATATCGGTACACGGGCAGATGTCATATCACCTGTTGACACAACTGTATAGATCTCGTAGTTTGTTCCGTCAAGATCATACGCAAACGGTGCATCGAAAGTGAATCCTGCGATGAAATCGATATACTCTTCCAGGCAGAATCCTCTCTCTTTCATAATGGCAGCGTGAACATCACCTACATACCTCAGATGCCAGGGGCAGTAATCCATGCCAGTCCTGTGCGACTTGTTCATGGGACTCCTGACGATAAATCCGTATTTCCAGCAATTATCCACGATCCACGATTCCTCGTCCAGACCGTCATAAGTCAGGACAGAACCGCCGCCTTTAAGTGCTAAGTCCACTGTATATCCTGTTGGGGTGTCCGGAAATTCTCCCGGACAGAAAGAACCTTCACCCGTGAACGTCTCTGTTGTACCGTAGACTATGAAATCACTCAGCCCTGTCGCATCGTTATAATCATTCATCATAGCGTTGAGCGATGCTGCTGCGTCCTTATCAAGCCTAACAGAATCGTTAAGCACGTCGTAAAAGTCATTTTTGTATTTCTTCAGGTCAACTGTATCCTCTTTTGGAAGGGGAACTGCTCTGTGCTGTGCGTCTGCAAGCACGAGCGGACCTGTAGATTCCTGCGACTGGAGAATGTAGTATTCGTAAAATCCGATATACTCAACTCCTCTTGTTTCAGTTGTAGTCTGGGGCTCGTTACCAAGATGATACGGGTCATCATGCCCTACAACGGTTTGCTCATTTTTGATGCCTTTGTCATGGTAATACGTACAAGCAGGTATGATACCGAGATCACGCCTGAGATGATCGACCGCAAATATAGATAGATCCAATAAAAGTATAGTACATAAGAAACGGCCGATCCTTAAATTACCAAGCCTCTTTTTCCTGGACATAATGGATCAGTCCTTATTTGTTCTTTTGTTCTGTATGCTTCTTCGCAGAAGCTTTATTTATCTTTATCGCATGATCCCGGAAGTTCGCTTTCTTCCGGAGTTTGATTTCTTTAGGGAAAAGGGAAATAACTGCAAATGCAGCCGGATTCTTCTGTTCTTTTGGTTATTGTTTATCTTTGTTATCTTTCCGCGCGGATCTGTACGGCTCACCTCCGGCACAGTACACGCTGTAAGCCGAGAGAGTGTTATAGATTTCGTCCCAGTTGCTCCTGCCGCCGCACAGGACAAGAACATATTCTTTGTCGTCGTCGGTTCTTGCGAAACTTGCGACGCAGTTGCCTGCATCGTCTGTAAAGCCCGTTTTTCCGCCAAGGACGGTGACTCCGGGCATTTCATCGCCGCTCATGCGGCTCAATAATGTACTTGAAAATTCCAGACCTTCCGGGTGCTGTTCGGTGGGCCTGCACCTGAATCTCTCACGGGTGAGGATACGACGGCAAAGGTCGTCCCGGATTGCGTACTCCAGAATGACAGCAACGTCTGACACGGTACTGTAATGATCCTTGTCATGCAGACCGGTCACATTGACGAAGTGTGTATCCTTCAGGCCGAGCGAGCGTGCTTTTTCATTCATCAGCTCAACGAACTTTTCCTCAGAACCCGACACATATATTGCCAGAGCAAGTGAAGCATCGGCTCCTGACGGCAGTATCATGCCGTAAAGAAGTTCCAGAAGAGAAGGTGTCTCACCTGGCAGGAAACCTGCTCTTGAAGCATCCCTCTCTACCATAGGGATGACCATATCATCGGTTATCAAAACAGTTTCAGAAAGATCAGTTATATGCTCAGCAGCAACGATCAGAGTCATCACCTTTGTAAGTGACGCAGGGTAGACTCTCATATTCTCGTTCCTGTAAGCGATTATCCCGTTAGTATCGGTATCCACAAGCACGGAGCTTTTTTCACCGTAATAGCTTGCGAACCGTTTCGAGTATTCGGTAATGTGGGGATAAACAACAAAGGGTACTGTGATTTCGTCCGGAGCAGACAGATCGTTCACGCCGGCAGGACTTTCAGTTGTGGAAACTGATTCTGTCCGAACAGCTTCCTGAACGTCTGCTTCTTTGAGCGTTTTGTGAGTTCCGCACGAGGCACCAGCCAGAACAGTACCGATCGTTAAGGTAGTCAAAAGGGCGATGCGAGAAAAATTCGTCATAAATTCCTCAGCCCTTTCTTTTCCTACTCTGTTTGTTCTACACTTATGATATTTTATCTCTATAACCCCCATTATAATACAAATTTCCACAGTTGTCAACAGTCTTAGCACAATTTACAAAAGGAACGATAAAGTTTTACTTTCTGCACAATATTGTTGAACGAAATTTGTGCGATATACCTATAGTTTAATTGCAAAACCGTCATTTTGCCCCGATATAATGGAAAATCCGACTGTATGAGCTGTCATTGATTACAGTCGGAATACCCTTAGTTTGTTAAAACGTTATACAAGGATTTTTTTGACTTTCAACAGTTTCCACAGCCGGAAATATCGCTGAAAAGCACTCAATATCCTTCCCTCTCAGACATGGAAAAATACTCTCTGAAAACTTCCAGACACTCGTTCCGGTCAAGCTCCTGCGATTCCGTTTCGCTGTTGAAGAACACCTCGTCACGGAATCCGATATCGTCTGTATCTGAAACGGTACAGCCGTAGTAGACCTTGGCTATATTCGCCCACTGGACTGCTCCTGCACACATCGGGCAGGGCTGTGCTGTAGTATAGAGATCACAGCCGGAAAGGTCGTGTGAGCCTGTATTCCGGCACGCATCACGTATCGCCATGATCTCGCCGTGGCAGGTCGGATCATGCTGCTTTATCACTTCATTGTGACCTCTGCCGATGATCTTTCCGTCTTTAACGATAACACAGCCGAAAGGCCCTCCGTGTCCTGCACGGATACCTTTTCTCGCCTCATCAATGGCGATATTCATGAATCTGTCAGCCATACAGTCACCTCATTCTTCTTTCCGGGAGAGTATCTCCCTCATAGCCGAATAATCAGTACCGGGATTCTTTCTTCCGGCAGTCTGCACAAGTCTGAGAGCTGCCGCCTTGTACATATCACGGCTGACCTTATCTGAGATGCAGTTTATATGCTTTTCGACCGTTCCGGTATCGTTCCGCTCGACCGGGCCTGTGAGAGCTTTTACCGCTCCGGCGGAAAGGACTTTTTCCATATTCGCAGATGCGAGCGGACGCAGAGCCGAAAGTGCTTCTTCTTCCGAAAAGCCGCATTCTCCGAGGAGCCCGACGCTCTCGTCGATCAGCATACACACGAGATTGCTCGCAATCGAACAGGCGGCGTGGTATTTTGTTTTCGAGCCGCTGTCTATCAGTTTGACAGTGTTCCCCATAGACGAAAGAAGTTTCCTCCAGATATCACAGTTCTTTTCGTCGCCCTCTATGCAGAAGAACGCACCTGCAAGGTCTTTATATGACTCCGTTCTGCTGCTGACGGCTAAAGCCGGGTGTATCGAAAGACCTGCCGCACCGTGCGAGCTTATTTCCGGAAAAGCTTCATCTGCCGTCATTGCTCCGCTGCAATGGCACAGGACTTTCCCGTTTATGCCGTATCCTGCAAGCTGTCTGTACACCTGTGTTATCGCCGAATCGGGAACTGTAATGAATATCACATCGCTGTCGTTTATCAGCATAGCCATATCATCATACGCCTTTGTGTCCGTGAACGCAGCAGCCGACGCAGCCGAATCCGAACTTCTGCTGTAGTAGCCTGTAACGCACTGACCGTTTTCGGTGAGGTATTTTCCGAGAGAT
>CADBQF010000409.1 GCA_902796705.1 Ruminococcus flavefaciens | reverse complement strand
TTGCACCTATATAGGTGCAATATTATTATAACATACAGATATAATAAAGTCAACCGCTCATGCACCTGTATGAGTGCAGAAAATATCAGAAGGAATTTGTGTATTATGAACAAGGACATCGAAAAAAGAGTCGGGAACAATGTTCGCTTTCTCAGAGAAAAAGCCGGAGTCACACAGGAACAGCTTGCCGCCCGATTACAGATACAAGGCTGTGACATAACAAGAAGTGCCGTTGCCAAGATTGAAGTCGGACAACGGCATCTTTATCCAGATGAAGTGATACTTATTAAAAGTATCCTCAGTGTCTCATATGATGATATATTCAACATTCAATAAAAAACTTCTGCACTGACTTTTTATATTTTTCACAAAAGATATGGACTTTCTGCTCTGAATATGCTATAATATATATAACCTAAATACGGAGGTGCATATTATGAAAATGACTTTTATCGGAGCTGCTCATGAAGTTACAGGCAGCTGCACTTATATCGAGGCCTGCGGAAAGCGTTTCCTTGTTGATTTCGGAATGGAGCAGGGAGAGGACAGGTACGAGAATGCTCAGATACCTGTTCCGCCGTCAGATATCGATTTCGTACTGCTGACACACGCTCATATAGACCATTCGGGAATGCTGCCGCTGCTGTATGCCGGCAAATTCTGCGGAGAGATACACGCTACGGAGGCAACTACAAATCTCTGCAATATCATGCTCCGTGACAGTGCCCATATACAGGAATTTGAAGCCGAATGGAGAAGCCGAAAGGCACGCAGACGTGGTGAGCCGGATTACGAGCCGCTCTACACTATGGAAGATGCTCTCGGTGCGATAGAACTTTTCGTGCCGCACCCGTATGAGAAGCATTTCAGCCCGGCGGAGGGAATAGACGTTTATTTCCGTGATGCCGGACATCTTCTCGGCTCATCGAGCATAATCATCACGATCACAGAGGACGGAGAGACGAGGAAGATCGTTTTCTCCGGCGATATAGGCAATACAAACCAGCCGCTCATACGTGATCCGCAGTATATCGAAGAAGCTGACTATGTCGTTATGGAATCGACTTACGGAAACAGAGTCCACGACCGTCCGACTGACTATGTGACGGCTCTGACGGACGTTCTCCGCAGAACTTTCAGCAGGGGCGGAAGCGTTATAATCCCGTCGTTTGCTGTCGGCAGAACACAGGAGATGCTCTATTTCATACGTCAGATAAAGGCAGAAGGCCTTCTCCCTGAATATGAAGGTTTCCCGGTATACGTGGACAGTCCTCTCGCTATAGAAGCTACTGATATATTCATGATAAACCGTGAGAGCTGCTATGATGAGGAAGCACTCTCTTTCGTAAGGCGAGGCATCAATCCTATAGCTTTCGAGGGACTTATCAGAACTGTCACGAGTGAGGATTCCGTTGCGATAAATACCGATTCACGCCCGAAGGTGATAATCTCAGCGAGCGGTATGTGTGAAGCCGGACGTATCAAGCACCACCTCAAGCACAATCTCTGGAGAAAAGAGAATACCATACTCTTCGTCGGATATCAGGCTGTAAATACTCTCGGAAGAAGCCTTGTCGAGGGTGCTAAGCGAGTTAAGCTCTTCGGTGAGACAGTAAGAGTTGCCGCAGAGATAAAACAGCTCCCCGGAGTCAGCGGCCATGCCGATGTGAACGGTCTTATGAAGTGGGCAGGTGCTGTCAGCGGCGTAAAGAGATTCTTCATCAATCACGGCGAAGCTTCGTCAGCAGAAAGCTTTGCTCAGAGACTTCGTGACACTTACGGGGCAGAAGTTTACGTTCCCTACAGCGGTGCAGAATTCGACCTTAAAGACAATGTTGTTACTATCGACGCTCCTCCCGTACCGATCGAGAAGAAGAGCGTTTCCGGAGCAAATGTCAATATCTACTACGGCGATCTTATCGCAGCATCAGACAGGCTCGCACGTCTTATCGCAGACTCGCCCGGACGAACAAATGCCGATATGCGTCGCCTTACAGAAGCTATCAACCAGCTCTGCGATGACTGGAAGCTCTGATCTTTCTGCCGGCTGAAAGGATCATACTATGTCAGATATAAAAAAGATACACATGGGCAGGGCAAAATGTGCCGCCGATCTCGGTGACGGGAGCGAAAGGGGAGAGTATGTCTCTCAGGATTATATCCTCAGCCGCCTCGGAAGACCTCTGCGGAGCATCAGCCTTATGTACTGCTATTATCCGCTCGATGAACAGTGGCCGGCACGCATCTCGGAAGTGATGAAAGATGCGGATATATCGTTCCAGTGGGATTATCCGTATGATGACTATTTTCCGTATCTCGGCGGTTTAGGCGGAAATACGGACGGCGAGCCTTTCACGTTCATGAGAGATATCCGCCGCCACGGACAGGACGTTACGCTGACTCTCACGATAGATCCGCACGTCAGTGACGAGCATCTTGCGGCTATAGGCGACGACCTCAGAACGTTCGGCAGGCTCTTTCTGCGTATCAATCACGAAGCTACCGGAACGTGGTTCTCGTTCAACAAGCGTGCCTCCTATCAGGAAGTAGCCGATTTCTACTGCCGTGCCGTAAGGATAATAAAGGAACACGCTCCGAACGTTCAGACTGTCCTCTGCATAGGCGGAGTCGAACACCCCGAAAACGGCGAAGAGATCGAAATGGAAAAGGAATTCTCCCAGGCTGTCAGGGATACCGATATCTGGTCTGTCGATAAATATATGGCTCTCCACTGGGGCTGGCCGTATGATGTGGCAGAACCGGGCGGAACATCGTTCGGCAGGAGCGGTGTGCGTGAGGTATACGATCTCACAAAAATGAGCTTCGAGCGGTTCAGGCATATCTGCGGCGGCATCACAAAGCCTATGGTAATGTCTGAATTCAATGCCGACGGCGATGTCACGGGAGCTTACGAACAGGCTGAAATGGTAAAGCTCTTCTGCGATATCCTCCGTGAGGAAAAGGCAGAGTGGTTCACTGGCTTTACGTTCTATCAGTTCCGTGACAGAGGAAGGCTCGGTCTGGAGATACAGGATCCCAACAATGCAGAAGTAGGCATAGAACAGCCTGTCATGAAAGTTTACAGGGATATAATAAACGACGAATGGTTCAGACCTGAAATGAAGATACAGGAGAGCATAGAACTCCCCGTTAAGCTCCGCTGGGGCAGCTCGGAAGATGCAGAGGGCATATCGATACCGGTACATTTCGATGCACCGCCTCATTTCTGCGAGCTTGTGTTCAGCGACGAGACTAATCTCATGATAGAGATAAACGGCCGCTGGTTCTATCGCTCGCCGTCTTTGAAAACTATCGACCTCATGCCGGCTTTCTATGATAAAACGAAAGTCCCGGCAGATACGGCGATAAATATATTCGCTCCTCCGGCATCGGGCGAAAACGACCTCTCAGCAGAGGACGGACTTTTCAACAGCTATACAGTTATTGAAAAACTGCCGGAAATACGCATACTCTCTGCACCGGTGCTTCCGGGCAGGGACAAATAAGGAGATCATATGAGCAATGTTTCAGCAATAATCGTTTGTGCCGGTAATTCGACGAGAATGGGCGGAGTCAACAAGATACTCCTGCCGCTCGGTGAAAGACTCGTTATCGGCGTGACGATGCAGGCTTTTCAGGCGTGCGAAAGCGTGAAGGAGATAGTCATAGTTGCCCGTGAGAGCGACATAGATGCCATAAAAGCAGAGGCAGAAGCCGCCGGCATCACCAAGCTCGCACAATGCACTACAGGCGGAAATACACGTCAGGAAAGCGTCATAAACGGCATAAAGAAAATTTCAAAGGATTCGGAGTTTGTCGCAGTTCACGACGGTGCAAGACCGCTCGTCAAGCCGGAACATATCGAAAAAGCCATAAAGGACGCTTCCGTCTTCGGAGGTGCGACTCTCGGTGTGCCGGTCAAGGATACTATCAAGAACGTTGACGACGGCATAATAACCGATACTCCGCCGAGAAAATTCCTGTACATCACGCAGACTCCGCAGGTCTTCAAGAGAAACCTCTACTTCGAGGGGATAGATTTCGCCCTTGAACACGGCCTCGATTTCACCGATGACTGCCAGCTCGTCGAAGCTATAGGCGGAAAAGTCGCCATGACTACAGGAGATTATTCAAATATAAAAATTACTACACCAGAGGATATCGCCATTGCAGAGGTACTCCTCAGACAAGCGAAAGGAGATAATTAATGTTCAGGATAGGTCACGGCTACGACGTTCACAAACTCGTTGAGGGAAGAAAACTCATTATCGGAGGGGTGGATATCCCGCATACCACCGGACTTTTAGGCCATTCAGATGCAGATGTCCTCCTCCATGCGGTAATGGATTCCATGCTCGGAGCGTTGGCTCTGGGAGATATTGGTCATCTCTTCCCGGATACATCAGAAGATTTCAAGGACGCCGACAGCATGAAGCTCCTTGAAGAAGTTTGCAGAGTCGTTTCTGAAAAAGGCTATACAGTGGGAAATATCGACGCTACTGTAATCGCACAGGCACCCAAGCTCGCTCCCTATATCAACGACATGAGAGCCAATATCGCAAGAGCCTGCGGAGTCGATATCTCGCAGATAAGCGTAAAAGCCACCACCGAAGAACACCTCGGCTTCACCGGCGAAAAACTCGGCATCTCAGCCCACTCCGTCGCCCTTATGATGAAAAACTCTTGATCATACCGGTGCTTTTGCAGCAGTATTCACTTTTTGTGGGGGAAACCTTTCTGAGGAAAGGTTCCGCCAACAGCGGCGGGTACCCTCTGTCAGCTCCGCTGACATCTCCCTACACTG